>JBGSHH010000965.1:0-2064 GCA_041752355.1 Pirellulaceae bacterium
GCAAAGTGATCGAGAAGCCGGTGGCGGCGAAGAAGGGGAAACAATCCACGGCGGCAATGCCGACTGATGAATCAAAGCCCGCCACACCTAAGTCTGATGGCAAGCTTTCCGCGCTCGATGCCGCCGCGAAGGTGCTGTCGGAAGCGAAGGAACCGCTCAACGCCAAGCAGATGATCGAGGCGATGGCGACCAAGGGATATTGGACGAGCCCCGGTGGTGCAACGCCGTGGGCCACGCTTTACTCGGCCATACTGCGCGAGATACAGGTCAAAGGCAAAGAGTCACGGTTCACCAAGACCGAACGCGGGAAGTTCGCCATCAGCGGCTAACGCCACGCGGCTTGCCACTCAACGCCCCACGTTTGCGCGTGCGGGCGTTCTCTCGTTGGTGCGTAGACTTTGGCGGGTCGGATCACATCTCCCGCATTATTCGCCTGTTTAGCCCGCGCCAAGCCTTGGCCAGATCGTCGGCGTTGACGATGCTCCAAGTGAGCGATCGGTTGGATGCGAAGCTGAAATGACCGAATCTCGCGTCGCGGTTCGACGCTGATTTGAGAGGGGGCCCGCTAGCAACACGTCTTCGAAAAGGCGCGCGTTTTGCGACTCAGATGGCCGGTATAGCATGAAAGTAGGCGGATATCAGCGAGGCCAGACAACGCTGGAGCACTATTTCTTGCAATCGAATGCTTGTGGAGTATCATCAGAACATTATCCCCAAAGTTGGGTAATATGGACTCAGCTACCAAGATTGACATGCGCCCCGATTGGAACTTGATATGCTCCCAGACACGACGATCGATTTGGAACAGGAGAATGCGGCTTTCCTCAAGCCAACCGACGACTCAAAGATCGAACTCTCCGTCGTGATGCCCTGTTTGAATGAGGCGGACACGCTGGCGATCTGCATTGAAAAGGCGCAAGCGGCGATGATCGCCGGCGCAATCTCCGGCGAGATCGTGATCGCCGACAACGGCAGTACGGATGGCTCCCAGGACATTGCCGAATCCCTAGGCGCGCGAGTCGTCCCCGTCGCAGCCAAGGGGTATGGTAGCGCTCTCTTGGGGGGCATCGCGGCCGCACGCGGTAAGTTTGTGATTATGGGTGATGCGGACGATAGTTATGATTTCGGGGAGATACCCAAGTTCGTGGCCCAACTCCGCGCCGGACACGAACTGGTACAGGGTTGTCGATTGCCATCGGGTGGTGGAAACGTGCGTCCCGGCGCAATGCCTTTCTTGCATCGTTGGTTGGGGAATCCATTGTTCTCCATCATGGCTCGCCACATGTTTCGCGCGCCGATCCACGACATTTACTGTGGCATGCGTGGCTTCACCAAGGATTTCTACGAACAACTCGATCTTCGTTGCACGGGGATGGAATTCGCCACGGAGATGATTATCAAAGCCAGTTTGAATCACGCGCGTATCGCCGAGGTACCAATCACGCTGCATCCTGACGGTCGTAAATCGCATCCGCCCCACCTGCGAACGTTTCGCGATGGTTGGCGAACGTTAAGATTTTTTCTCATGTACAGTCCTCGCTGGCTGTTCTTGATGCCGGGTTTGCTGCTCATCCTGCTTGGTTTGATAGGCTATGCGATTGCCTTGCCAGGTCTGCGCGTGGCGGGAATTTCGTTTGATGCTCACACATTGCTCTTCGCGAGCTTGGCAATGCTGACTGGCTATGAATCCGTGCAGTTTGCGTTGTTCAGCAAGATGTTCGCCATCAGCGAAGGTTTGTTGCCGGAAGATCCTCGCCTTGTTCGCTTTTTTCGCGTCGCCAATTTGGAACGCGGCTTGATCGCCGGTGTCGGCGGTTGTTTGTTTGGTGCTGCATTGCTCATTTGTGCCATCGTGCAATGGTGGCGAGCGGATTTTGGACCGTTGGACTATGCGGTCACAATGCGTTGGGTGATTCCCGGCGTAACTCTCACGGCGCTCGGTTTTCAAACCATACTGGCGAGTTTCTTCTTAGGAATATTGGGACTCGCACGGCGCTAAATCGAGCATGGTCAATTTTCTCTGGTACCGCTACGAAATCTGGCTGTCTGTCGCCATTGTCATCT
>JBGSHH010000966.1:0-8725 GCA_041752355.1 Pirellulaceae bacterium
CATCCGAGAAAAAACCGCTCTGCTGACCGTCAGCAGGTGACCTAACTATAGGCCCGGTAACAACTTAGAACTAGTGGAGGATAGGGGACTTGAACCCCTGACCTCTTGCATGCCATGCAAGCGCTCTCCCAACTGAGCTAATCCCCCATTGCGGGCGGTGTGATCTATTTGGGTGATCAAACACCGAGAGTGGCTGGCGACCTTATTTTGGTAATGCCGGTCAGCGACAAGTAGGGTAAACTACCAACCCGTTTCGGCGCTGTCAAGGATGGACCATCGACCGGAATCGCTAAGTTTTCCGGTGATATACTAAGTGAGCATGAGACATTGAAAAAGGTTCTTGTCAACGCGATCAAAATCGCCATTAGCCTGCTCATCTTGGGATTACTGGCGTACAAAGGCTGGACCTCGCTGCGCGAAGACCCGGCGGCATTCGAGAAATTGGTGCATGAGCCGAAGGATTGGTCGTTGATGTTGGCGGCGCTCGGCGTCTGCCTGGGGGCGGTCTTGCTGACATTCGTGCGTTGGCGAATGTTGGTCCAAGCACTCGGCATGACCTTCCCGATGCGCGAGGCTTTGCGGTTGGGCTTCCTGGGCTACTTGTTCAACTTTACGTTGAGTCTGGTCGGCGGCGATGTCATCAAAGGGGTGGCGATCGCGCATCGCAATCCCGGGCGACGAACGGCGGCCGCCGCGACCGTAGTGGTCGATCGAATCGTAGGTTTGTATGCGCTGTTCGTGGTCGGCGCGATAGCGTCGCTCTGTATGGATTTTGAATCGTTACAGATCGAAGATGCCACGCAGCTTGTCGCCGTGAAGCGAGTTTGTCAATCGATCCAACTGCTAACGCTGATCGGCAGCATCGGATTGGCGCTGTTACTATTGCCCGGCCTGGCGACGAGTCCACTTTGGGAGATGCTCGGTCGCATTCCCAAAATCGGCGCGGGACTGATCAGCCTGCTCGACGCCGTAAGGATGTATCGACGGCAACCTCTACTACTCTTGATGAGCGTGGGGATGGGGATGGTCACGCATGGCTTGTATGCGGTGGCTTTCTATTTGATCGCGCGAGGCTTGCCTGGCGAGGATCCCTCGCTGACGGCGAATTTTATCGTGGCGCCGATTTCGATGGTGGCTGGCGCGGCGCCCCTCCCCGGCGGGCTCGGCGCGTTTGAAGCGACGTTGGCATTTATGTATCAAGCGCTCGCGCCCGCGCAAGTGCTGCCGGTGCAAGGCCTGGTGATTGCCGCCGCCTATCGAGCGATCCAACTCGTCATCGCCTTGATTGGCGTGGTGTACTACGTCGTCGATCGCCGCGAAGTGAAGGAAATGGTCGCTGAGGCGAAGGAAGAAGCAGCCGCGACGGCGGCCTAGCTTCCTTACGGCACTTCGAACTCTTGCACTTCACTGTGATCTTCTTTGACGAGCGCGGGCGCGAGGTTGTCGAGTAGCGTGCAGTTCACTAGCTTGGTATGCGAATAGCCTTCGGTGCGAACTTGCGCGACGCCATTGTCACCGACGAGGCAGGCTTCGAGTTCGACGCGCGAAGCGCCGCCAATAGAAACGCCACTGCGACCATTACCGCGGCACGTGAGGCCAACGAGTTTCACATCAAAGGCGCTATCGTGCGCGTTGATGCCATCGAGTTGATACCCCTGAATTGTCAGGTCTTGAATCTCGACATTCAGCACTCGGTAGAGCGTGATACCGACCGTCTGCGAAGCGAAAGTCAAATCGTACTGCTGTGGCAGACGGCCCGCCTCGGGTCGAAAGTAGATATAGCCTTCATAGTATGTCCATTCCAGCGGTTGCAGCGCTTGCATGCGACCTTGGGCATCGATCTTGCCGCCGCGCGCCAGCGGTTTGCCTCCCAGAAACAGCATTTGCGAAGGCATGCGCTGTGGTTGAAAGCGGAAGACCTCGCCACGATAGAACTCCCAGTCGTCGTCAGGCACGTCGGTCGAACCATCGAGCACTGCGCCATTGCCGATGATGGTGAAAGGTGCTTCGGGACGACCACTATGCTTGCCGCATACCGTGATGCTCTCGTGATACGCGGCGCCGGTATTGGCAATAATGATGCGATCCATGCGACTCGCGCCGCGCAGCGCTTTGGCAATCGTGCGCACCGGACCGGACTCGGCGCTGGTCGAAACCTCGCTCAGCCCATCCTTAATGTCATCGCCAGCCACGTTGTTAACGAACCAATCGCGCGCTGCCAGGGGCGAATTCCAGAGCAAAATGCTTGTCAGAATCAACGTAGCCAATCGCATCACGAAATCCTCAGCGTCCAACGAGGGCAAGAATCACCAACAAAATGTAGCTTACCCTAGACGAACAGACGTAGCCGAAAGTTCCGCTACGATCCGCACAATCGGACTGCTACTCCACTGACTTGGCGGAGGCGACCGTCGTGAACCAGCCCTTGTCCGAGCGACGATACTCCGTGGTGTTCGACGCAGTGAACTGCTCGCCGTTCCACGATCGCACCTTAATGCTAACGCAGTCGCGCTCGATAGCAATCACGTTGTAGCTGTTGGCTTCACCGCGACGCCGCGTACTCGCGGCGGTACCAGCTTGCACCGAAAGCATCGACGACGTGATCTCGGGATAGTACGCCCGCACGTCATCGCTATACGCCACATGCAAATGTCCCGCCAACAACAGATCGATACCGAGCGGCTGCAATTGCCGCAACGCTCGCTCGGCACCTAAGAGCACTCCGTACCGTCGTACGGGCGGCGGAATAAAAGGATGATGCGTCACCAGGATCTTGGTCCGACCTTCGACGATCTCCCCTAGCCGATGCTCGATCTCAAACAACTGATCGGCCGACAAGCGACCATCTTTCCAAAAGCCCTTCATCGTCCAGTTCCAAGGGCGAGCTGTGTTGACGCCTAGCACAGCAATTTCATCATCGACGAATTGAGGGAACAAGTCGGAATCGATGAATCGCCGGTAGTTGTGGAGCGGCGCGAGAAAACGGCGCGTCACGTCGTAGAGCGGAATATCGTGGTTGCCTGGCACAACGAGTTGAGGCTGCGGCAAACGCTGGCGAAATTCGGCCGCGGCTTGATACTGCGAACGACGAGCGCGCTGCGTAAAATCGCCACTAATGATGAGCAGGTCACACGCCTGCGTTTCGATGTCTCGCACCAAGCCGGCGGCGATATTGTCATCGACGGTGCCAAAGTGAATGTCGGAGATTTGAATCAGCGTGCGCATGCGGATGTTCACTTGATGGCGGCCAACTGACGTTGGCGCCAGGCTTCATAAAAGAGGACGGCGGCGGTGGCCGAGACGTTCAGGCTATCGCAAACGCCGAGCATCGGTAGCATGATCGGCGTGATGTCGTCGCCTCGCCAAACATCCGTGAGACCCTGCGCTTCGCTCCCTAGCACGATCGCCACCCCTGGTCGAAAGTCGGCTCGTTCATAGCCAATCGCACTAGCGACGCGGGCCGCGAAAATAGCGATCGCTCGCGCACGTAGCCAAGTGAGAGTTTCGGCACTCGAGGCAGCGCAAACCGGTACCGTGAAGATCGCTCCCAGGCTTGCGCGAATGGCATTGGGGTTAAAGAGATCGGTACCACCATCGGCGACGATCAACGCCGAAACGCCAGCGCCGTCGGCGCTGCGTAGCACGGCACCCACATTGCCAGGCTTTTCGATCCCTTCCAAGACCGCGATCAATGGCGCGGCCGGCAACTGCAACGACGCCAGGGTGCGCTCGGGAGTTTTCGCGGTGGCAATGAGTCCTTCACCCCGCTCGCCATAAGCCAGTTTCTCAAAGACCTGCCGAGTGACGGGAATCTGAACGGAGGGCGAAAGCGCGGAGCTCGCCAGCAACTCCCGGGCGGCAGCGGTATGCAACAGCTCGTCGCATACGAAGAGTTCCTCGATCTCCACGCCCCCTGCCAGCGCGCGAGCGATCTCCCGCGCGCCATCGATGATGATTCGCTGTTGCGCGGTGCGACCTTTGCGATCGCGCAATTGCAAAGCGGTTTTCACACGCGGATTATGGAGGCTGGTGATCAAGATGTTTCAAAGTAGGCTAGGGCGAACATTTCCGCGTGACGTTGCTCTGGATCATCCCGAGCAGTGGCATTTCGACGACCCCATGGATCTCCGCTCGGCGCGCGGGGCCAAGCTTCCGTCTACTTCACCCACCTCGCGACGACGCCGCTGGGGAGCTCGCGATCGTCGGCGGTGGTCAGCACTAAATCCGTGGCGATCAATTGCCCATCACCCATCGCTTGTCGCAGAAACCAGGCCGCGTCTTCGGGAGCAATCTCAGGTGAGTGGCATGTTAGCAGGATGAACGCGCGCTGCTGAGCGGTCAAGTCGGCACACGCCGAGAGCAATTCCGCTAAGTGCTCGCTCAACTTCCAGACCTCACCAGCGGGACCATGCCCATAGGACGGTGGATCGAGAATCACAGCATCATATTGCTTGCCCCGGCGCAATTCTCGCTGCACGAATTTCACCGCATCCTCGGCAATCCAACGAATCGGACGCTCCGCCAGTCCGGATAGTTCCGCGTTGCGACGCGCCCATTGCACGACATTCTTGGCCGCGTCGATATGCACCACTTCCGCGCCCGCCACCGAAGCCGCCAACGTGCTGCCGCCTGTATAGGCGAAAAGATTCAATACCTTCAATGGTCGCCCCGCCGCCGCCACTTGCTCGCCGATCCAATCCCAATTGGCCGCCTGTTCGGGAAACAGCCCGATATGACCGAAGTTGGTGCGCCGCAACTCGAACGTAATCGCGTCATGACGCACCTGCCACGTATCAGGCAACGCGCGGCGAAAATCCCACTCGCCGGTGTCGCGCTCGATGCGTTCGTAACACGCGGCGGCGGTTGGCCATAAATCGCGCTGCCGGATGGTATAGCCTTCTGCGGCTGGCGCAAGGCGATCGAGCAAGATATCGCCAAAGCGCTCCAGCTTGCGACCGTCACCAAAGTCGACGAGTTCGTAGTATTGCGGGCGGAACATGGCAGGCCATGATAGCAGATCGTGCGATAAGTATCCTGCCTGCTGCGCCTACGCTACCGCCGCAGTTGTGGCTTCCCTTTTGGGGGAACGTCCGGGGTGGCGGCGAGCGGCGCCTTTGCCTCTGCTTCTCGTTCTTGCTCCAAGCGGACTTGCCCGATGTCACGGTCCGCCGAGCGCTCACCCACTTTGCCAGCAACTTCCGCGAACTGTGCCCGCACGTCGGCTGCGCAGTTTTGCAACTTAGCTGCCAAACGCTGTACGCCTGGCGAGTTCGTTTCTGCTGCTTGCGAAACGCGACTGACGAACGTGGCCGATTCGTGAAAATTGATATCGGCCGCTTTGCCAACCAACGGTTGCAGCGTTTTGGCGATGATCTCAGCACCCACCTGATCGAGCTGAATGAACACATCGAGATGATTCTCGACATGGGCTCGATCGTGTTCGTCCTTCTTGTACTCCGCCTTGAGCACCATCACGCCCCGGCCTTTGAGCTTGTGACCAGTGAGCGGTCCTTCGTAGGTTGCGTCGCAATAGAGAATGTGTAAGTCCTGGGTTCCGTAGACAATTTCGACGGTGCCCACGGTCCCGGCGCCGTCGGAACATTCAAACGTAAACTCGCCCACTCGTTTGAGTTTGACGTTGGTGATGCCCATCAGTTCCCAGATGTTGACTACCACTTCGGGATAGCGCACCAGAAACAAGTACATGTCGGGATCGCAACTGATCGTCTTCGATGGCAGGCGGCGATAGATGCTCGGTCGCTCGACGATGGTGCTCAGTTTTTCGCGCACCTCCGGCTTGAGCTTGGTGAACGGGATTTCACCGATGGCTTCTTCGCGATCGGCTCGCGAGGTGGAAGCTTTCGGCGGATTAGGCATGGCGGCGTGCAGCGTCGTGGAAGCAATGCTTCCACTGACCACCGCGCTCCCCATGATCCATGCGCTAGCCCAGTGACGAACAGACCGCCGCCATGGCGAGCGCTTCGCGCGCTCCGCCTTTCGATCGCGACTCAGCATTGTCCCCCCTTTGCCACGCTTCGCCGACCAATCAGCCGGTTGGAGAGTGCGTTGGCAGCCTTGCCACCTGATCTCCTCAGGGAAATCCAGCAACAAGGAGATTGCGTTCATACTCTGGCCGCCAATCCGACCAGCCCCAGCTTAAAATCTGCCGGTTATGAGGATCATTCGGCCATTTGCGGGGTGCGCCTGTACAAAAAGCGGCCTTGCCTTGAACTGGCAATTTGGGGGATGATCGCGCAGTGTGTCTCCCAGTCTTTGCACGACTACCAATAAGTGGCATGGCGAAACAATCCACAACCCGAAAATGGCCGGTTTGGCTGTTCGTTATCGCCACGGGCGCGCTGAGCGTCTGGCTCGCTTCGTTGTGGCTGCGTCCTCAAGAACTACTGCTAGCACGCCTCGAAGCGGAATTGCCGCATTCTTCCCCCGAAGAAGCCAAGAGCAAACTGGAGCAAATGGCCGCCTTTGGCGAAGTCGGCGTGCCCTACCTGGCACGCGCTGTGAAACATCCCGAGCCAGTCATTGCGAATGCCGCGCGGAGTATCGTCTCAGAAGAACTCGATCGTTGGCAATTGCTGACGCAGCGCGAGGCATCGCGCCGCTTGGCTAAGTTGGCGCGCGGACTCGCGGAGAATATCGACGACAGTGATGACAACACGCGGCGTGTCTGCAGTGACTTCGCGACCCGACTGTTGTTGTGGCCAGTCGATACGCGCGTTGTCGATCAGGCCCAATTGATTTCCCATTGCGAAGACATCTTGCTGAGCGTCCGTCGCGAACCGGTCGCCGCTGAGGACAGTGAGCAACTCGCCGGCGCGGCGTTTGTCCCTGGCGTATCCGATTTGCGCCGCGATCCGCCCCTTCCCAACGACCTGTCGCCGCTGGACGAAGCACTCGCCATTCCAGGCGGTGATTTGCCGATCAACTCGCTGCCTGTGCCGGCGCTGCCTGCGGAGCATACAAACGTCCCGCGTGCGCTACCCGTTTCGGAAGAGCCCCGACTGATACCAACAGGCGAACCACCTCAAGAGCCTCGTCGCTTCTTTCCTGATGCAGCGCGCAGCGAAGCGGTCGAGCTTGATACTGCCGCGCTACGTCGCGCAGAAACCATGATGTTGGTGCAACAACTGGCCTCGCCTGTCTCACATGAGCGGGACGCGGCGGAGGAAGTGTTGCGTGAACGCGGTTTCAGCGAGGCTCATCTCAATGTCGCGCGCAAATTCTCCGATCCTCGTCCCGATGTTCGGCGTCGCCTCGTCGATCAACTCGCTGCTCAGGCGGTGATCGATGGCAAGCCTTGGCTGTTGCGATTGTTGGACGACTCGGACGCTCGCGTTCGATTGGCCACGGCGCGCATTCTGGCGACCAGCGATGACGCACAAGTCGTGAAGCGCTTGCAAGAACGCGCCGCCCTGGAAAACGACCCCGATGTGCGTGCTCTGCTACGTCGATAGTCTCCCACACTAGCCCGCAGCGCATAGTACTCATCACGCTCCGTCGTGATGCCGCTTGACTTGCCAACCCACGGATACTCGCCTAACTTCGCCGAAGTCTCCACACCAACCCGAAGCGTTAGCGAGGCGCATTGTACTCATCACGCTCCGCGTGATGTCGTTTGACTTGCCAAACCACGGATACTCGCCTAACTTCCACGAAGAGAGACCAGTGCGTAGCGCGCAGTAGTCAACATCCAGCGGCATCACGACGGAGCGTGATGAATACCAACCCGAAGCGTTGGCGTGGCTCCCCCAGAATCTCCTCGCTGACGCTACGGGTTAGTGTGATGCTCACGCGCTGCGATGGCGTTCTTTCCGTTTGTGACGCTTGCGAAAGCGGGCTTCTAACTCCGCGCGCACAGGGGTTTGCACAGAAGATTTCAGCAGCGAGCGATCCATCAACGCGTTGAATGTCTCGTCGCAACTCTCCGTCGTGTCAGCAGTTAGCGGCAGCACTTCGGCCATGATCTCCTCGGCTTCGGCGAGAATCTCCTCATCGCGCGCACAGGGGGTCGTGACTTCGCTGTGCTGCTCAACGATCACTGCTTCGCTCACCGGCGCTGCGGCTTTCGCTTGCCACTTGTGGAGCGCCACTGCCATGCGTTGCGCCGCGGCGAACTCCGCGTCACACAACTTGGCCGTCAGCGTCAGATACTGCGCCTGACCGTGGCTCGATTTGGTGGTGTTCACGACGCACGCTGGTTTGTTAAGAGTCGCTGCTACTTCGCGCCGGATCGTTTGCGGCGTCTGCGACGCCTGCCAGGCTTCCATCGCTTGGCTGCGAAGGTGACTCAAGCGTTGTCCATACATCCGACACGCCACCAGCACCTGTTCGCCAGGCGACAGCGACAGCACCCAGTCCGGTGTGTTCGCGACGTACCACTTGCGTGTTTGTTCCAGGATTTGCTGAATGCGCACGACCGAAAGGCGCCATTTTTCCGCCGCTTTTCGCAGCGAAAGGCCTTCAGTTTCGACGCCGTAAAAGATCTCGAAGTTTCGTTCCGACGGTTCGGTCATCCGCATGACATGCTCCTTTCCCAGTGAGTGAAGGTTCAACACCGCGTTTATTAAACGCTAGCGTCGTGACACCTTTGGTCACTTTTGGGAAAGGATTCCAGGAATTTCGCCACCAACCCGCAGCGTCAGCGCGGCGCTTTGTGCTCATCACGCTCCGCGTGATGTCGTTTGACGCCCCAAGGTAGGGATACTCG
>JBGSHH010000967.1:0-7498 GCA_041752355.1 Pirellulaceae bacterium
GCCACTACAGAAAGGTGGGGATGCGACCAAGTTGGTCGACAATCAACCACTGCTATTGTTGACGCCTTCTGCAATTCATCCAGAAAACTTGTAGAAACATGAGTTCGCACCATTCAGGCGAAAGCGTCCTAGCCGTCAATCTCGGTGAAGAAGCAGCGAAGACGACCATGAACGAAAAGATGCCAAAGCGGCAGTGACATACATGGTTGCCAGTTGCATACCGGCACGGCATTTGCGGTTAATGATTTCCGGCACGGGTCGACAATTTGGCTCTCTTCTCGTTAGGAAATTGCTCTCACCCGCTCCTCAAACTTCGGAATAATCAGCCATGCAAGTACTTACCACGAATTGCCCGTACTGCCATCACGAAGTCGATAGCACCATCGAACACCTTAACGCGCCCATCGTCTGTCCCAGTTGTAACAAGCCGTTCGAAATGGAGATGCCGACTGCGGTAGTGACGTCCGTTCATCAGTCCAATGAGACGACGGCGGAAAACAATCGGATGGCCGTCGCAACGGAGGAGCACACCCTCGCAACAGTTCACCCAGTCGTCTTTCGTGCGCGACCCATTGCATCGCTTGTCATCTTTATTGTTGGATTCGCCGCGCTCGGCTTGATGGTCATGTCACTTGCAGGAATGTCGCTGGCGGGATATCCGCTCGGCGAAACGATGTTGATTGGACCGGCATCGGTATTGACATGGTTGTGCGCTATCACGCTTCTGGTGATCGCCTGCGTTATCGGCTATTGGATGCTGCTGAGCCAATTTACAACACTGACCGTCACGGACGATCGCACGATTTATCGAAAAGGCTTCATTTCTCGGGAGACGTCGGAAGTGCAACATGATGACGTTCGAAACATTCATCTCGACCAATCTCTCATGGAACGACTATTGGGATTCGGCGACGTCGGAATTTCCAGTTCAGGTCAAGACGACATGGAAATCGTCGCCAAACGTCTGCCCAATCCCCAACGCATCATCGACTGCATTCGCAAGAACCAAACGTAATCACACCCATTGAAAGTTGTGATGAGGGTCGTCGCAATCTTGTCAACAAACCCGATGAAACGAAGCCCGTCCCTACAATCTTTTAAGACTCAGCAATTCAGATGCTACTTCGTCAGTCGGCCCTTCGAGGAACGAGGGGGGCGCACCCACGAACGCCAGCGTTACTCCGACAGTCAAATCACCTCACAAAGGGTCCCTGCTATGACCACCACAACCAATTCGACGAGACTTCAAACACTGACGCCAGGCCATTTGCAGGATTTGGCTTCTGTTACCAGCGATTGCTGTGTTTCCATCCTGATGCAAACGCACCGTAGTGGTCGTACAACGAACCAAGGTCCGATTCGATTGAAGAACTTGCTCAAAGAAGCGCGCGAAAAGTTGACGGCTGTTGGGCATGCCGACGACTTACTGGAGGGCCTCGATTCCACAACCAACAACAACGAGTTCTGGCAACATCAAGGCGATGGGCTGGCAATCTATCTAACGTCCGACACTTGCCGCATGTTTCGACTCAATCGCACCGTCAACGAGAAGGTGTGCGTCGGAAACTCGTTCTTCATCCAGCCGTTGATTCGCGAATCAAATACCGGTGGCGAGTACTTTGTGCTCTCGCTTTCCTGGGACGACGCCTGTCTGTATCGGGGGACTGGCGAATCGCTCAGCAGGGTTGAAACCGCCGCTCTGCCAGCCAAGTTTGATGATTTGGTATTGCCGCGCGATCCGGAGGAGAACCTGCAGAACACAAGCCATCGCAGCGGCGGCAACACCACGGGCAATTCAATCGCGATGTTTCATGGGCAAGGCGAGGGCGAGGATAAACTCGAAGCCGATCGCGATCAGTATTTGTCTCTCGTCGGCGGTGAAGTGGCTGGGGCGATCTACAACACCGGTTTGCCGTTAGTAGTCGTTGCCACTAGCGACGTGACAGGGCATTTCGAGGCAACAAGCAAGGTTCATGTGGACGCCAAAGTCAATGGAAGCCCGACCGAATGGACCAATGACGAACTTCGTGAGCATGCTCACAAGGCGATTGCACCTCAATTGAAAGCCGACCCTCACGAGTTCGGTGAACGCTTTGGCACTGCGTTGGCAAACTCCAAGGCGTCAGACAACTTGGACGAAGTCATCGAGGCGGCGAAGACCGGCAGAGTCGACGCGCTAATCGTTTGCCAGCACGATGATCATTGCGAACAAACGAATCAAGCCGTCACTGAAACGCTGCGAAACGGCGGCGATGTGCTGCAATGCAGTCCCGAATCAATGCCCGGTAGCAACGCCGTCGCTGCTGCCATTTTTCGTTACTAACCGGCCATTCACTGAGGAATTGATGATCGCTGATCGCTGATCGCGATCACGTTCGTCAAGGTCATGCTTGGCCGAGACTTTGCCTGCTCTGGTGTTTTAACATCGTACGACTGAGTTTGTTCGAGACCAACGCGAAAACGACTCCAGCGGCGGTACAGCAATTGCCTTACGTGTTCCGTTGTAAGGCGGTATTCGTTCTGCACGCGTTTTAGAATCCACTTACGAAGGGCCGCCCTTGGCGTGATGGAACGCAGGCCGTCTATGGAGAACAAAGAGTGAACCCACATCTTAAAGGGCCAGTCAATGGAGACCAGCTTCGTTGCCACTTCGATGGGAAAGATCGAGGCGAGGCGTACGCATTGTTTGCTCAAGGCGATCCAGCGGCGGAGTCCGTTCAGCCTCTGCCAAGTCCCCCGCCTCCACCGCCTCCCCCGGTAGCACCGATTCCGCGCCCAAATCCGTCACCTCCACCCAGCCCGACACCCAATCCTCGCCCGGTACCGCTGCCGGGGCCGAATTCAATTTTCATCTCAAAAGGGCTTTCCGTTCATTCACCACGTCAATACAAGAAAGCTGGTTTGTAAAACGATCAGCACAGTCGCCGTCGTGATTCCCTATTAGATCGTTTTGTCAGTGGGCGAATCGCCAATGCCAAATAGATTCGGTGGCGATGAAATTAGCTGTGCCAACAACGAGAACAGGTACAAACATGAAGCGGCAAGCGACACCAAGGCGCATTGCCCCACGTGAGTTTACGTTGCACGCAATGGTGCGCTGTTGGCCTAAGTTGCTGCTGTCCATGGCGATCGTTACTTGCGTTTGCAGTACTCAGACCTTCTCGCTCATGGCGCAAGAGCCAGTCGAAAAGGTTGAAACGCCGCAGAAACTACCCGTCCCCGGTAAAGAGGACCTTTCTCCTGCGCCCGCGACGGTGGACGTAAAGCCTGTCGCGCGCGACGAAGAGATCCGCAAACGTCTCCAGAGTGTGCTTGATGCCACTGGCTGGTTTGCTGACCCTCAAGTCCGGGTTGAGGAAGGTGTCGTCTTTCTCAACGGTCAGGCTGAGACCGATGATCTCAAGAAATGGGCTGGTGATCTGGCAAGGAATACCCAGGATGTCGTCGCCGTGGCCAACCGGATGGAGGTGCTTGAACCGTCGGTGTGGGATTTCAGTCCTGCTTGGAGCGGGCTGCTCGTTCTCTGGCGCGACTTGATCCGCTCGCTTCCCTTGTTTTTCTTTGGGCTCCTCATCATGACACTGTCGGCCGCAACCGGTGTGCTGGCGACGCGGGGAGCGCGGGCGTTCTTGCGCCGAAAGGTACGAGCGAATCTCCTGCGCAATGTGATTGCTCGGGGAATCGGCGTTCTAGCATTCCTCATCGGCGTCTACATCATTTTGAGAGTCTCGGGCCTGACGCAACTGGCCCTGACAGTGGTCGGCGGCACCGGACTAATCGGTCTGGCAGTCGGCATCGCCTTTCGCGACATCACCGAGAACTTCTTGGCTAGCATCTTCCTAAGCATGCAGCGCCCCTTCGAAACGGGCGACCTGGTCGAGATCACCGGTGTAACCGGGTTTGTGCAGCAGTTGAACGTCCGCACGACGATCTTGATGACTCTGGATGGCAACCTCGTGCAGATCCCGAACGCCACCGTTTACAAAAGTAACCTCCGCAACTTCACTACCAACGCCAACCGGCGCGAAGACTTTGCCGTCGGCATCGGCTACGACGACTCAATCAGCGAGGCCCAAGAGATCGCACGCACGGTGTTGGCGAATCATCCGGCGGTTCTAAACGATCCGGAACCGTCGGTACTGGTTGACAACTTGGGGACATCGACGGTGAACCTGCGGGTCTACTTCTGGCTCAACGGTCGTGAACACAGTTGGCTGAAAGTTCGTTCGTCGGTGATCCGGTTGGTGAAACTCGCCTTTCAGCAACACGGCATTTCGATGCCCGACGAAGCCCGCGAGGTTGTTTTTCCCCAAGGCATCCCCGTCACCATGCTGGATAGCAAGCCGCGTGAGGCGAACAGCGTCGCGCCGGTCAAGCGGCTCTCGACGCAACCGCTTCGCGAGGAACTCGATGCGGCATCCACGAAAGCCGAGGGCGGGCTATGCAGCGAAGCCGGTGTCATCGGGGATCAAGCCCGGCACGTCAAACCGTTGAATGAAGGAGAGAATCTATTGCGAATCGGAACTGCCAGCGTCCCGCCTACTTAACGCCGCGTGTCGACATCGATTGACTCACAAGTGCCAAGCCATTATCGGTCGGCGGCGGACGGTGCAACAGAATGCCAGCGATTGGCTTTATCATCATTCCCATCAACACGAGTGAATTGCTGGTCCGGAAGTCGAGGGAAGCTGACAACAGACCACACGTAGCTGATATCCCCGCCACCCGCACTTCCTGACCATAATGATCTTGCGGCGCTCACGCTTGAAAACGCGAACGATGATATGTCGCAGACAATACGTTGAATGATCACCGGCATGAAAAATGCTTCCCTAGACAACTTTATCAGCTTTTCGGCGAAGTACGACCCGGAAAGAAGTCTACACCGATATCCCAACAAAACGTGTTGAACCCCATCTACAAAATAGATGTTGGTTTTCTTCCAATCATCAAAGCCGGCAATCAAGAAAGAATCACCCGATGTCCACGCACACTTCTCAAGCAACGCGGTCGAAACAAATCGAACTCGCGTCTCGCCCCAACGGTAAACCGTCCCCCGACAACTTCAAATTAACCACCGTCGAGCTCGCGCCGATCCGCGAAGGCGAGTTCCTCGTTCAAAACCAATGGATGTCGGTCGATCCGTACATGCGAGGTCGGATGAAAGAAGGCGACAGCTACGTCCCGGCGTTTGAGATCGACAGTCCACTCGACGGGGGCTGTATCGGCAAGGTCGTCGAGTCGCAGAACGCCAAATTCAATGCGGGCGCTTACGTACTCGGCAATTCCGGCTGGCGAGAATACTGGAAATCGTCCGGCGAGGGTGTCTATGTCATCGACCCCGAACTCGCTCCGATCCAAGCCTACCTGGGGGCGCTCGGGATGACAGGCATGACCGCTTGGGTCGGACTGAACAAGATTGCAAATCTCAAGCCGGGTAGCACAGTGTTTGTCTCGGCCGCTTCAGGTGCCGTGGGCAGCATCGTTTGCCAACTCGCCAAAGCCAACGATTGCTCTGTGATCGGCAGTGCCGGCAAACCGGAAAAGATTCAGTGGCTGAAGGACATAGCTGGGATCGACGCGGTCATCAATTACAAAGAGACATCCGATCTAGCCGGTGACCTTCGTAAACACGCTCCCGACGGCATCGACGTGTACTTCGACAACGTCGGCGGCGATCATTTGGAAGCGGCGATCGACGTCATGAATGACTTTGGCGTCTGCGTGGAATGCGGCATGATTTCAACTTACAACGCCACCGAACCACCGGTCGCGCCGAGAAACCTGTTCAAGGTGATCTCCAAGCGAATTCGCATGCAGGGCTTCATCGTCCGCGATCACATGAACGCACAAAACGAATTCATCGCTGATATGACACCGCTGATCAGAACCAACAAACTTGTCTGGGAGGAAACCATCAGCGAAGGACTCGCAAACGCACCGTCGGCCTTCATCGGCCTCTTCGAGGGCGACAACCTCGGCAAGTCGCTCGTACGCTTCTAAAGTGTCCTACATGCACCCTGCATTGTGCGGGCGGCATGCAGGCTGGCGTGCCGATCACACTCACCATCTTTGTCTGCGAGCCAGTAGTTCCCACGACCGGAGATTCACGGCGACCCCACGGCGCAGTGTCTGGATGATGCACTTGACCCCGCACCTGTCGCGGGTCTTTTTCGGATACCACACCCATTCCCCGGCTTCGCGGCGGCGCTGGGGACGGCGAGTGCTTTGCGGACGAAGGCGTCGAACCAGTAAGATGAATTCCTGTCTCCCAACCCGCTTCCGTGCGACACGTCAAGGCTGCCACCCGCTAGAAAACCCTCCGGCGGCTCGACCGCATGGCGATCGAAACCCGCGACTCGGGAGGGCGGTCGGCCGGGACTGCGGCAGCGATTGGTTCGGCCTGCCTTGCGGTTTCTATGCGCTGTTCGCGGGCCACCGTCTAATGAGCGAAATGATCTCCCGGCTACGGCCTCGTCGCCTCACCCTTCCAGCCTTTGACCGTGAATTCACTTTTGACTCCGCATTCAAACCGTAGCGGCTCCTGCGGCCCAATAGGTCGATCGGCTTTTTCGTTTTTGTACTCGTCCGCATCGGATACATTGGTGAGAGTGTTATTCTCCACAATCGCACCATAGCTCTCCTTTTCCCGCAGCAACGGACGGGGCTGCCCTTCGCAATCGATAATGTTGTCCTTGATCACAATCGACGCGAAATCGCATCCAGAATTGAAACCGAATAGGCCCTCCGTTCGCGGAGTCTTGGTGGTCCGCGTGATGATGTGGTTGTTTCGCACTTCCACGTTGTTGTACACCTCGTTCATCCAGATCACACCGCGGCCAGGGTTGCTAACTAGGTTGTTGTGGAAAATCAGCGGGCCTTTGGCTGACGCGCTTCCAAAAGCTGAGATGAGATTTCCGTGGTCGGCCTGGACATCACAATCGAACAGATTGTGGTCGATCTCGACCCCATTCCGGACGAACTCAAGTGAGTAACTGTCTCGGAACCAGTTATGGTGGATGTGGAAAGTCATACCACTCTTGGGCACGGGCCCGCCGGCGTGCTTGGGAATCGAGATGGTGCCGTGGCAGACATTGTGGTCGATCTCGTTGTCCTCGTCGTTTTCGAACGGGAACTCCATGCTGAAGTTCACCTCGATGGTGTTGTGATGCACGCGGCACTTCTTAGCCTGCCGCACTTTGATACCGTAGAACTCGTGCTCGTTCGCCGAGCGGGTGCGAGTGAAGCGGTTGTCGAAGATCTCGCATTCGCTCATCCAGATGGCGAATATGCCCCCACCGGTGATACCGCCCTTTACTCCCGGTTGACCCTTTTCCCACCGCCCGCCGGCATCAACAAAATCGCAGTCGTGGACCTTCGCCCCCTTCATGCCAAACGTGCGAATGCCGCTCCACATCGTCTCCTTGATCCGCAGGTGGTGCAGGTGCAGGTCGGTGTGGAACCAACTGAAGACGGCCCCGTGCAACTGCGGGCCGTA
>JBGSHH010000968.1:0-7868 GCA_041752355.1 Pirellulaceae bacterium
CCCAAAGTTTTTTCAGGCGACTCCACACTTGCCTGCTAGCACGCGGCGGCCTACGATGCCCAGAAACACCTCGCCGAGGCCCGAAATGCATACGATTCGTCCCGCCGTGATCCTGCTCAGCGGTGGCTTGGATTCAACCACAGTGCTGGCGATCGCCAAGAGCCAGCACTACGAGCTCAACGCGATCAGTTTTCGCTATGGTCAGCGGCACCAACATGAGATCGTCGCCGCACAGAATATCGCCAAACAGGCGAGCGTGCGCCGGCATGTGACGGTCGATATCGACTTGCGGCAATTCGGCGGCTCGGCGCTTACGAGCGAATTGGCGGTGCCCAAGCACGACCGCGTGGAAGAAATTGGCGGCGAGATTCCGGTGACGTATGTGCCGGCGCGAAACACGGTCTTTCTATCGTTCGCGTTGGCGTGGGCCGAGACGCTCAACGCCTACGACATTTTCATCGGTGTGAACGCCTTGGATTACAGCGGCTATCCGGATTGCCGCCCCGAGTTCATCAGCGCGTTCGAGCGGATGGCCAACCTGGCGACGAAGGTCGGCGTGGAGGGGAACGCGATTCAAATTCACGCACCGCTGATCCAGCTCTCGAAGGCAGAGATCATCAAGTTGGGTTTGGAACTTGGTGTCGACTACGGACTTACGACCAGTTGCTACGATCCTTCGCTCACGGGGATCGCGTGCGGACATTGCGACGCTTGCCTATTGCGGCTCAAAGGCTTTGCAGAGCACGGCCTCCGCGATCCGGCGCAGTATGCGTAAATCGCGCGGCCTGGAGCTTTAAGTCAGATCCAACGACTGAATGTAGTCGTTGAGCGACTTCTGTGCGGCGGCTTGATCGGCGATCGTCTTCTGCACGGCGGCGCGGAGCTTCTCAACCTGATCTTCTTGCTCGCCGAACTTCGTCAGGTACTTGCGGAATAGTTCCGAATCCTTGGGCACTTCAGTCATGTTCTGGCGCACGCGGGCTTGTTCGGCAAAGATGACTTGAATCTGGCGATTCAGTTCGGCCAACTCACCGGAGACTTTGCCCAAGGCCTGCTTGCGTTTGACGATTTCGGCCAAGGCGTCTTTTACCTTCTGGCTCACTTCCTTGGCGTTCAAATAGAAGCCAATCGTGTTGTCGTCGAGATTGGTCACCACGGCTTGTTCTTCGGCAGTGCGTGACTCAACGACTTTGAGCGCGGCCGGCTTGCCTGGCTCGGCAGCAACCGCGAAGCGATACTGGTCGCGCGTTTTCTCGGCGGGTGCCTTAGGCTCATCGAGCGTCCAGATCGATTCGATCGGATATTCGATCAACACCTTCTTGGCTTTTTTGCCGCTGTTTTTGACGGTGTAATTCTGCTCGCGTTGGAAGCGTCGCGTGGTGTAAAGCACGCCGCGGACCAACTTCACACCCACCAACTGCGTCGGTCCGCCACCAGCACTGGGAGCAACTTCGGTATCGAGATCCATCGCGTAAGTAATCAACCGTTCGCTCTTGGGAGGTAGGTCTTGAATTTTCGCGTCGCCGGCGTAAGTGCCATCGTCGTAGACCGTGATCGGACCTTGCATCAGATGCAGGTCAGTGGTGTTCTTCAATCGCAGGCCGTTGAGCGGATGTTTGGCGTGAACCTGGGAGTTATAGATGGAGAGCTTTTCCCCTTCGACCGAGTCGTTGACAATAGGCAGCATGGCGCTTTGCTGGCGACCAAGTTTCACCGGCGTAGCGATGGTGTATTGAAACATCTCGCCCACATCACTAGCCTGGGCCACCGATTGGACGCTCTGACCGGGGCGGAAGTCGCCGCGAGCATTGGCTTCGTCCCCCGCCAAGAAACCGCGTGACTTGCCGGGAGGGGCTGACGGCGCAGCGGCCGCGGCTTTTTCCATACGTTCGAGTGAATCACGTTTTTTGGCGAGTTGTTCTACACCAAATCCCCCCGATCCACTCTCTGCCATGCGCTTGAATTCAGCTTCGGCACCAGCCAGGTCTTGATCGTAAGTCCGCGGGCGCAACGAAGCATACAACTCGGGCTTTACCTCGGGGCGATTCACATACAGTGGTTGATACAAATCCATCAGAAAGGAAATGGGCCGGCCGCTCACGAGCGAAAGTTGCACGCCATCCCAATCTTCTTCCGTGGTGTTCTCGACAATCGCCCAACCTTGCAACAACGGCGGTTGTTCGTCGGCGAGCACGAGGCGATAGCTGGTTTTCCAAATCGGCGATTCCTGAATGTATCCGACCTGCACGCCCCGTTTACCCTGTCCCAGGAAGTTGAGCGTGACCGATTTCTTTTCCGCGTCTTTGCTGCCCGCTAGTACCAACAGCGCTTGACGCAGTTCCGCATCAAGCTTTTCGTTGACGAGTTTGATCCGCCCGACGCCCTCCAGCGAGACGCTACGCAGCCCTTCCTCGGTGAAGAGATTCAAAAAGGCGACTTCGATCGTCTCACCCTTGCCTGCGGGTACTTCGCGTTTTTCGACGCCGACAATCGTGCCGGTGATTTTCGTCGGCGCGTCGATCTCAATTTTCTCGCCACGAACTTGTTCGAGCAAATCAGCCAGCGTTGGATTCGACGTCAGATCGATGGCGAAGGTGCGAAGCTTGCGTTCGATGGGTTCCTTTGATGTGTAGGAAATCGTCGAAATTCGCCCGCCACCAAGATCGCGTAAGACCAAACTCTTGAGTAGGTCGTTGATATCGCGGACGTTGAACTTCATATCGAGCTTCGCGTCCCCTTCGACCTCGCCCAGCCGCTCGAAATAGCCGACGCCCGAGCTAAACATCACCACCCGTTTGACAGGCAAATCGGCCGTTTTTTCCTGAGCGGAAATAAGGCCCGCAAGCGCGAGCAGGAGGGGTAGGGTTAGCAAAGGCGAATAACGCATGGGAGAAGCTCCGACAAGAGGTCCGAAAGTACCGGCAATTCTACGTCACCAGGACGCGCTCGACGGCAGCGGATTGGACGCGGACCAGCGGGAAAAGTTCCCTCAGAACATAGAAAGTTACAGACGACGAGCCTATGAATTCCGCGCAAGCACTTCCCCACAAGCAACTTACGGCAGTCTCGCAACTTGCCTCCTCAGCCACCCCCGATGGAGCCTGCCGGACGAGCGCGATAGGATGAAGCCGAACACAACTCAACAAGGAGGCCCACCGATGGTTAAGACCGTTAGCACCATGTTGCCGCTGGGGACCACCGCCCCCGATTTCTCGCTCCTCAATGTCGATGGACGGACGCTGTCGCGCGACGATTTCCGCGGCACCAAGGCGTTTCTGGTGATGTTCATTTGCAATCATTGCCCCTTCGTGAAGCACATCGCCGATGGCCTCACGGCACTCGCGCAAGATTACCTGCCGCGCGGCGTCGCGATCGTGGCGATCAACTCCAACGACTCCACCAAATACCCCGATGATTCACCTGAGCAGATGATCCACGAAGCGGAGATGCGAGGCTATCCGTTCCCCTACTTGTTCGACGAGACGCAGGAAGTGGCGCAGGAGTACCACGCCGCTTGCACCCCGGACTTCTTCTTGTTCGACAAGGATCAAAAGCTCGCCTATCGCGGGCAGCTCGATGCCAGTCGTCCCGGCAATGGCATTCCGGTCACGGGTGAAGATCTGCGGCGCGCGCTTGATGCCGTGTTGGCCGGCCAGGAAGTTCCCGAGCCGCACAAGCCCAGCATTGGCTGCAACATTAAGTGGCGCGAAGGTCACGAGCCGGAGTACTTCAATGCTCGCGGCGTTTAAATAGAGCGAGGGCGACTCGCCCGCATCTCTTATTTATCCGAGCGGGCGGGACGCCCGCGCTCCTGTCGTCACCACATAAAACTCATACCGGCATAGCCTGCGATGCCGGGAACGCCGTAGCCGCGCACCTCTTCATAGTCCTTGTTGCTCACGTTATCGATCCGCGCGAACAACTCGGTGCTGGGATTGAAATAGTACGAACTATTGAGGTTCAGGACGGTGTAAGGGGCCAGCTCGAAACTGTTCGTATCAAACCGTTGCCCGACATACAGCATGTACGCGCCCACGCGCGCTTTGCGATCCCAAAAGTACTGATCGATACCCACCGTCGCTTTATCCTGGGGTCGGCGCAAGAGCGGCAAGCCAGTCGCCAGGTCCTTGGTATCGGTCATCGTGTAATTGGCATAGACGCGAGTATTTTCCACGACTTGCCAACTGCTGGTTAACTCGACACCTGACGCCCGCGATTGCCCGATGTTGGCCAGCGCGAAGGTGTTGAAGTCGAAAACAATCAAGTCTCGAAAATCGTTGCGAAAGTAGGTCGCGTCGATGGAGAAGCGATCGTCGAGGAATCGCTGCGTGGCACCAATATCCCAGCCTTTGCTTCGCTCCGGCAACAAATTCGGATTGCCAAATGCGAAGAGATTCTCCGCGAGCGCGGGAGCGCGAAAGCCGGTGCCAAGGCTGGCGTGCACATCGGTGTTGGTAGGCACGATGGTATACATCGTGGTGGTGCGATAGGTTTCCGCCGGACCGGCGCGGCTGTTGTCATCCCACCGCACACCGACGCTCGCGTACCAATTCTCCAATATCTGCCACTGATCTTGCAGGAAGAAACTGCCTGTGTTCTGCGTGGCGAGGGGATCGAACGTCGAGGACGCTTCTTCCGCGTAGTACTGCGCGCCGGCGGTAAACGTGTTGGTTTCCGTCAGCAGGAAGTTCATTTGCCAATCGACGAGCCGCGATTGTCCGTCGTAAACAGGCGGAATAAACGGCCCCGAATCCGTGTCTTTGCGGTGATAGTCGGTGAGACTGAAGCCGATGATTTGCTCGATGCCGCCATCCAAAAACAGCGACTGCATCTGCACGCGATTGTAAAAACTGTTCAGCAAATTCTTGCGGATCAAGTTGTCGATCGGCACGCCACTGAAGAATTCAAAATCGTCCGCGTCCGCGTCCGAGTCGGTGTAGCGAAAGACATAATCGACATTCAGTTCATCCGACGCCGTGACACCAAATCGCCCCGAGAGCGTGCCGAGTTTGAAGCCATCGCGCTCGGTATTGCCATTGTTGACGCTGGCGGCCGAAACGCCATCGGTGCCGAAGTACGAACCTCCCAGCGAATAGTACTTGAACTCATCACCGCCGGAGACGTTCGCGCCGACGCGATGCGTGCCGAAGCTACCACCTTGTCCGGTGACGATCGCCTGCGCCGGTCCTTGGCCGCGCTTGGTGGTAATGTTCACCACGCCGCCAATGGCGTCGCTGCCATAGAGCAGGCTTTGCGGGCCACGCAAGACTTCAATGCGTTCGATGTTCTCGACATCCAGCGTGGAAAAGTCGAAACCGCGCGTGGCGCTGCTGGGATCATTGATCCAAATGCCGTCGAGAATGACTTTCGTTCCCTGCGAATTTGCGCCGCGCAAGAACACGCTCGTCTGACCACCCGGTCCGCCGGAACGAACGACATCCAGACCGACACGCCCGCGCAAAACTTCCGCCACGGAAGTCTGTTCGCGCTGGGCAATGTCTTCGGCGGTGATCACGGTCATCGATGCGCCGGTGCGGCCCACAACCGTCGGCGTGCGCGTGGCGGTAATCGTGGTGTCGTCGTCCAGCGGCGCGGCGGGAAAGGATGCCCGCCCGGGGACAATCGTTTCCGGCAACTCAGGCAAGGCGGGGCTCTCGACTTCCTCGTCCACCGGCTCTTGTAAGGTGGTGAGTTCGACCGGCTCGACAGCGAGCTGATTGTCTTCCTCCTGAGTCACATCATCGACGACTGGCGCGAGTGGTTGTTGAGCCAATAGCCAGGACGCGGGTCCAGCCAGACCGGCAGCCAGCGCGATAGCGAGGGCTAGTGACTTGCGTTTGCGAAGTACCAGCGAGCGCACGAACGAACAGGACGCCTGGGAGGCGCGCAGCAAGGACATAGAGTTACTCCTGATCCTCCCCCGAGGATCTTGGGATGTTGTCGTTTCCGGAGCAGATGTCCTGGCTCGGGTTCGTCCTACTAGCCTGCCTTCCCGGTTTCCAACCAACCAGTGGCATTCGCAGAGCCGCGAGGCCCTGCGTGGCGTTCGTCCCCCATACAGTCGCGGGGCGGCGGGAGCATTTCACTCCGCTTCCCTGTCATCCGAAAACGTGCGGTAGGCCGCCGGCGCGGTTCGAGCGCCGGCGGCCAAAGTCACGTTATGAGGTTTAATCGGATTATGCAGGCGGAAAAGTCGCGAAGAAACCGCTCGAATTTGACATGCTAGCGGGGGAGAACTTTCTCATCGCCCCACGGCCCGACTTAACTCTCCATGTCGAGCACGATGCGGTAACGCGCTTGACCGGCCTCAAGACGCTCGAATGCTTCGTTGATTTGCGACATCGGCAAGTGTTCCGTCTGCGGCGTTACACCATGCCGCGCCGCAAAATCGAGCATCGTCCCAATCGCCACAGGCGAGCCCGTGGGCGAACCGGAGACGCTCTTCTGACCAAAGATGAGGGGCAAGGCGGCAATGGGCATCGGTTCCAAAACCGCGCCGACGACATGCAAGCGACCATTGGGCGCCAACGTGCTAATCAAGGCATTCCAATCGAGCGCCGCATTTGCCGTGACAATGAGCAGATCGAGCGTGCCTGCCAATCCCGCGATAGCCGATGCGTCGCGCGTCGATACGACATGCTGCGCGCCGAAGCCGAGCGCTTCGTCGAACTTTGCGGGGCTAGAGGTGAAGGCCGTCACATCGCAACCATAAGCCGCGGCAAACTTCACGCCCATGTGCCCCAAGCCGCCAATGCCAACGATACCAACGCGACTCGTCGGCGTCGCATACATCGCCAGCGGATTGAAAACCGTGATGCCACCGCAGAGGAGCGGTCCCGCTTCCGCCGCAGGGAGTTCTTCCGGGAGCGGAATCGTCCAGGCCCAATGGGCACGCACTCGATCCGCGAAGCCGCCGCGATGTCCCACGATCGTCGGTTGAACTTGCGCGCACAGATGTTGATTGCCTGACAGGCATTGGCGGCAGTGCATACAACTGGACGCCGACCAGCCGATCCCCACGCGCTGGCCAACCTGACGTCCTTTCGACGCCGCTCCCACCGCCGTGACAACGCCCACCACTTCATGGCCCAAGATGGCGGGATAGGTGGTGAGATTCCACTCGTTGAGCAGCATCGAGAGATCGGAGTGACATAGCCCGCAGTATTCGACCTGCACTTCAACCTCTTCCTCGCCCAGAGGTCCCAGGTCAATCTCCTCTTGAACCAACTTTTGCTTCGCCGCCTTGGCGACCCAGGCTTTGATGGTAGACATGCTAGAACTCCTGTATGAAGAAGGTCGCAGCTTGAACTGCGTGGGAGGCATCGCGAGAAAGTATACCGACAGCAATTCCGCGTGCAAACGAGGCGCAAAGGGTGTGTGATTTTCTCGAAAAAGCACGGCGTTTTGACTAACAGCATGACGACGAGATCGCTCTCGCGAGCGGCCACGGTTTGGTCTCGCCTTCATCCGCAGAACCCAAGTCGACCACGCGGGAAAACCAGCTTTGGACGGCAAGGTGCGCGTTTGCGGAAAGAGGCGCTAGGCAATGGAGGGCAGGCAGGTTGGCGCCGCACATGCATATATTACTTTCCGAATACACAAGTTACTTTTTATTATTTTATAAAGATATATTGACAATACACACTTCATCGGATAAGATCAACGTCGCTGCCAGGTGCCTAGAGCCAGGGCTAAGGCACGCCGGGATGGCTGCCGACGCCGCGCAGCGAAGGGCCCCCGTATGGGGAAAAAGAGGAGGAGATTTTCACAAGCTCCCGCGGACGCCGAATCCTCCCAAAGCGCACACGCAAGCGTCGTTACATTCAGTACTTACAGAAAAGCGGCGGGATTTCTTGGGTCGTACAAGT
>JBGSHH010000969.1:0-5385 GCA_041752355.1 Pirellulaceae bacterium
GGCGATCTTTGGTCTCGATCCGGTCACCAGCGGCAAAGTTCGCATCGCCGCGCTCGAGCCTGGCGCGGGACCACGCGGACGCATTCGCGCCGGCCTGGGGATGGTTTCCGAAGATCGCAAACGCGAAGGCTTGGCGCAGACTCTGTCCATTCTCGACAACTTGACACTCAGCCGTTTGCAGCCGTACTCCCTGCTGGGCCTGTTGCGACAAGGCCAGCGTCGGCACGCGGCGCAGCACTGGATGGAACGTTTGAGCATTAAAGCGAATCATGTCGAGCACTCCGTCTCGGCGCTCTCCGGCGGCAATCAACAAAAGGTCGCCATCGCGCGCGTGCTGCATCAAGAAGCGGACGTGCTGCTGCTGGACGAACCGACGCGCGGCATCGATGTCGGCACCAAGAGCGAAATCTATCGCTTGATGGGGGAACTCGCGGCGGCAGGCAAGGGAGTGATCTTTGTCAGTTCGTACTTGCCAGAATTGATGGCCGTGTGCGATACCATCGGCGTGATGAATCGCGGACGATTGCGCGAGGTCCGCCCCGCCCGCGACTGGACCGAAGAAACCGTGATGGCCTGCGCCATTAGCAGTGAAACGCTTAGCACCACCAACGTTGCCCACGTATGAATTCCCACGCGACCAACTCCAGCCACAACTTCCTCACCGCGCTCGCCGAACGAGGCGTGATCGGTACGCTCCTCAAGCTAGCGATCCTGGTCGTCGGCTATCTCCTCTTTGCTGGCCTGATCGTGGGAATGGAGCGCCTGGGAACATCGCTCAACGCGCGCGGTGGAGGGATCATCGGTCTGGCGATCGATGTGGCGCTCTTGTCGGCGGTGGTGACCTGGTTGGGCATCCAATGCCATCCTTGGGCGACATCGCTCACACCGCTACTAGGTCTGCTGGCGGTGTTCTTATTGTTCGCAATCGGCGATTGGTGGCTGCGCGATTTGTCTGGCGGATTCTGGACGCTGCGCAATGTGCAAACTATCGCCGCACAGTCGGCCACCATCGCCGTGGCCGCGCTGGG
The DNA here is from genome assembly GCA_041752355.1 of Pirellulaceae bacterium. Taxonomy (GTDB): domain Bacteria; phylum Planctomycetota; class Planctomycetia; order Pirellulales; family Pirellulaceae; genus JAEZGD01. Next base: position 1,029 of record JBGSHH010000969.1, read on the forward strand.
AATGACGATGCTGATGATCTCGGGCGGTATCGATCTCTCGGTCGGTTCGGCGGCGGCGCTTTGTTCGGTGGTCTTCGCCTGGTTCTTGAACGACGATCGTACCATCGAACTGGGAAGTCTTTCGTACACGCTCCCCGGCGGATTGATGATCGCCTTGCTCGCGCTGTTGGCGACCGGCATTTTAAGCGGGGCGATTAATGGCGCGTTGACGAGCCTGCTGCGCGTGGTGCCGTTCATTATCACCCTCGGCACGATGACGATTTTTCTCGGCCTGGGTAAGCTACTGGCTGGCTCGTCGAATATTCGTCCGCCGACGAGCGCGATTCCAGATTGGCTCGGCCCGATGGTGACACCGCAGCCTGACCGTATATGGTTGGCGTGGCCGCTGCTGCCGAATTTCGCCTGGGGCGTGTGGTTTGTGATGGGGCTGGCGATCCTGACCGGTGGCATTTTGCATGGCACGGTGTTTGGCCGGCATGTGTATGCGTTGGGGAGCAACGAAGCGACCGCCCGCTTGTGCGGCATCAACGTGCCTCGCACGAAGATCATGGTCTACGCGCTGGCAGGTGTGTTTGTGGGACTGGCGGGGTTGTTCATGTTCGCGCGCTTGAAAGAAGGAGAACCCACCGGCGGTGGCGGTTTGGAGCTGCGCGTGATTGCGGCCGTGGTGATCGGTGGCGGCAGCTTGAGCGGCGGGCGCGGCTCAGTCGTCGGCGCGCTGACAGGCGCGGCGATCATGCCGATCATCGAAGCCGGCTGCACGTCGCTGCGCTTTCCCAATCCGCTGCAAGACATCGCGCTCGGTGTGATCATCATCATCGCCGTCGCCTTCGATCGTTGGCGACAACGGGGCGGCGTGGATTAGCACAATGACTTTGAACAGCTAGGACGAAGCATTATGTCCATTGCTGGCGGAGGCATCGTCGGCGCTGGTTGGTTGCCGATCGATCATTTCGCCGCGCAAGATGAGGGCTTCGCGGGGTGCTTCGATACCGATGCGGACCACGCCGCCGGTGACACGCTCGACGGTGACGAGAATGTCGTCGCCGATTCGCAATCCCTCGCCAATGCCACGCGTTAGAACGAGCATAACGACTTTAGCCGACGACCGTCGCCCCGCGGTTCGTCAGGCATCCTCCTTGACCAAGGACTGGAAGAATCCACATCGCCCCCACAAGGCGATTTAAGTGGTCATCATCGTACCAGGGGGATTTCCAGGCCACAAGCAAGCGTCATTGCCACTTCTCTGGGAAGTGGCTGTCGATTCATCAGGACGCCCCGCTCACCCCAGTTGGGTGATTATTTGCAGTTTCCGAAACGCCTTGTTAAGATCGCGTGTATCTCCTCTCGCTTATTGCACTTATCGTAAGTTCTGTCTTCACAGGGTCGTCTTATGCATGCGACACGTCCGTGGCTCCGTCGTGGGTTTACGTTGGTCGAGTTGTTGGTCGTGATCGCCATTATTGGCATTTTGGTGGCGCTGTTGCTGCCGGCGGTGCAATCGGCGCGCGAGGCGGCGCGCCGCTTGCAATGCAGCAATCATCTCAAGCAGCTTTCGCTCGCGGCGCATAACCACGAGTCGGCGCAGAAGCACTTGCCTTCATGCGGTTGGGGTTGGACATGGGTCGGCGATCCGGATCGGGGTTTCGGCAAGCGGCAACCGGGCGGGTGGGCCTATAATCTGCTTCCCTACTGCGAACAACAGAACCTCTATGACATGGGCAAAGGGATCACCGATGCCACGCAAAAGAAAGCGCAAGTCACGATCGTGACGCAAACCTCGATCTCTTATTTCAATTGCCCTTCGCGTCGTCCCGCCAAGCCGTACACGTCTCTCAAAGGCGTCTTCTCGCCAGACAACGCGCGCAATGCCAACAGTGTCCCTGCCCACGCCCGCAGTTGTTACGCCTTCAATGGCGGCACGGAATTGGTGAATGATGGCGGCGGCGGCGATCCGACCGTGTACGAGCGCGACCAATACAACCCAGCCTGGCAGGCGAACGCGGCGGGCATCTCCTACTTGCTCAGCGAGGTCACCTTCGGCGATATCAAGGACGGCACCACCAACACCATCATGGTCGCCGAGAAGTATGTGAATCCCGACCACTACACCGACGGCACCCTGCCTGACGACAACACCAGCATGTATCAAGGTCACGACTGGGACGTGCTGCGTTGGGGGAACGCCTCGCTGATGCCGATGGCGGACCGCAAAGGTTTTTCGCACAACGGAGCGTTTGGGGCCGTGCATAGCAGCGGCTTCTTCGCCGCCTTATGCGATGGCTCGGTGCGCAACATCAGCTACTCGATCGATAGCAACACCTTCACCCGGTTGTGCGATCGCCGGGACGGTCTGGTTGTGGATGCCTCGAAGTTCTAAAGCGGCTTGCGGGATCCGCGGGAAGGTTTTGAAAACAGGCATCCCCCGGTTCCCCCTTACCAAACGGGGCGGGAATTCCTAAAATGCCCGCATTACCGGCGCTCTGTTTGCGCCGCTGCCGCCTGACTATTTTCCCCGCACTCCCGCCATGGCACGCAAAGGTTCCGCATTCGCTGGTCTCTCCGTCGCGATCACCACTCCCTTTCGCGATGGCACGGTCGACTACGCCAAACTGCGCGAGCAAGTCGAGTTTCAAATCGCCGCTGGCACCACCTGCCTCGTGCCGGTTGGCACCACCGGCGAATGCCCGACGCTGTCGCACGAAGAACACGAGCGCGTGATTAGCGAAGTGGTGCAAACCGTGGGGGGCCGCGCGAAAGTCATGGCCGGGACCGGCTCCAATAGCACCTCCGAAGCGCTGCGGCTGACCAAGTGGGCCGCCAAGGAAGGCGCCGATTCCGCATTGCTGGTCGCTCCCTACTACAACAAGCCGACGCAAGAAGGCTTCTATCAACACTTCAAGGCGATCTCCGAAGCGGTCGAGATTCCGCTCTGCTTGTACAACATCCCCGGCCGCACCGCCAAGAATGTCGAACCCAGCACGATCATTCGCCTCGGCGAACTGGCGAACATCACGATGGTCAAGGAAGCGACTGGTTCGCTCGATCAGGCGTCGCAGATTCTGGCCGCCAGCGATCTGACGCTGCTCAGCGGCGACGACAGTCTCACGCTGCCACTGCTATCGATCGGCGGTGAAGGGGTGATCTCGGTCGTCGGCAACATCGTGCCGCAAGACATGATCGCCCTCTGTAAAGCGTTTGCCGCTGGCGACACGAAACTCGCGATGCAGTTGCACTTCAAACTGTTTCATCTCTGCCGCGATATGCTGGGCCTCTCGACCAACCCCATTCCGATCAAGGCCGCCATGAAGATGCTCGGCCGCGACACCGGCACGCTCCGCCTCCCCATGACGCCGCTCGATGCCGAAGACGAAGCCAAGCTCCGCAAGACTCTCTCCGCCTACGGCTTGCTGTAGAACCCGTAGGGTGTGGCGAGTTCCACGAGCCGCACCATTAATGCGCTTGCGTAGGGTGTGGCGAGTTCCACGAGCCGCACCAAGTGTGCGTTCTCGTAGGGTGTGGCGAGTTCCACGAGCCGCACCAATCTCGGCCCATGACATTGTTGTTGGCGAAAAGGGCCGCGGCAGATAACCCATAGTACTGCCGCTTGCCAGCCCTAGGACTATTCCGCCCAACAACACTCTGGGCGCCGCCAATTACGCCAACGTGTTTTGTGATGTGAATAAGCCGGCGCCACAGTTTGGGCAGCTTTCGGTTTCACGAATATGGTTCAACCAGTTCGGTTTTGTGTCTATCAGCAGATTTCGACAATGTCCACACACCAGGCCGAATCGCCGGCATCTATGTCGTACGTACAATCTTATGGCAAGCATCGGCCAGAGGATAATAGACGCCGTAAATAGTCCGCCAACGAAAAAGCGGATGGTTGGAGCTTCGTCGTCTCCACAAATAAACCTCTCGTTGAGGCATACGCCGAGATATCCGATAAGCCACACCGCAAACACGGCGACTGAGCGAAGTTTGCCTCCAGATCGATACGACGAAACATTGCGCTGGAATTCGTCGAATGTCTCTGCACGGAGTGGTGACATCGGCTGTTTAGTCATAGAAAAACCGCCAGCGGCGGGCACGCGATAACGATAGCCACTGCGATACAGAATCCGACCGTGCCGAGTAGACAGCCCCAACCCATTTTATATTCCGGGGCGGTCTCGGACTTGATATCGACGCCATCATCCTTCAGTTCGAGCAGGTAAGAATGTAACCAATCATTGATGCTTTGAGGTTCGCCATCGTCGGTGGTTGCCGGGCTGATCTGATCGGCGCGTTCAAACTCCATGATGTACACAATGCTCGGTTGTTCGTGCAGGTCAATGAGAAACTGCCAGCCACCCCC
>JBGSHH010000970.1:0-3378 GCA_041752355.1 Pirellulaceae bacterium
TGATTCGCTTGTATCGCGAGCAATGGCCACGCTTGATCGAGCAAGTCGACGAGGCGATTGCCGCCCGTGATGCGCGCCAAGTGCATTTCTTCGCCCATCGCCTGAAGGGCTTGGTGTCCAATTTCGACGATGACGTAACCAATCAGGCCGCGGCCAGGCTGGAGCAGTGCGGCGACACAAACCAACTAAGCGATGTAAAGCAATTGCGCGGCGAACTCGTCGCCGCGCTGCAAGCGCTGGAGCAATCTTTGAACACCGTATCGCCGTTGTAGCCGGAGCGAGGACGTCCCGTCCGCTGTCAACGAATGAATTACGCCACGCGTTCAAATATCGTGGCGATGCCTTGGCCCATGCCGATGCACATGGTAGCCAGACCGTACTTGGCTTTTTGAGCGAGCATGGCGTGAATGAGCGTGGTGGAGATCCGCGCGCCGCTGGCACCCAGCGGATGACCGATGGCAATCGCCCCGCCGCGCACATTCACCTTCGCCGGATCGAGCTTCAGCAACTTAATACAGGCGAGCGACTGGGCGGCGAACGCTTCGTTGAGTTCGATCACGTCGATATCTTTAAGTTCCAGGCCGGCGCGCTGGAGGGCCTTTTTCGTCGCCGGTACCGGTCCCGTTCCCATCACCGACGGTTCGACGCCTGCCACGGCGGTCGCCACCACGCGCACCAGCGGCTTGAGGCGCAGTTCCTTCGCCTTCGCGTCCGACATGATCAACAGCGCCGCCGCGCCATCGTTCAGCGGCGAACTATTACCGGCCGTGACGGTGCCGGTCTTAGGAACGAATGCCGGCGCGAGCGCGGCGAGGGCGGCGAGACTCGTATCGGGGCGAACGCACTGATCGTGGTCGACCAGGAAACGCTCGCCTTGTTCGTTGCGGCCGTAGACGGGCACCAGTTCGTCCTTAAACAACCCTTCGCTTTGCGCAGCCGCGGCTTTCTGATGGCTGGCGAGCGCGAACGCGTCCTGATCCTCGCGGGAAATGTCGTACACCTGCGAGAGAAACTCGGCGGTGATCCCCATGTGCAAGGCCCCTTTGCTCGTGGGGCCAAACAATTTGGGATTGATGTTCAGGCCATGATCCATCGGCAAGTGCTGCATATGTTCCAGGCCGCCGACGATTTGCACATCTTCCGCCCCGGCGAGGATCGCGTGCGCCGCTTGATTGATCGCTTGCAAGCTGCTGCCGCAGAGTCGGTTGACGGTCGCGCCGCCGGCGCTGGGCGCCACGCCGGCCATCAGCGAAATGATGCGGGCGATGTTCAGCCCTTGCTCTTGGGTTTGCTGCGTGCAACCGAGAATGACGTCTTCAATCGCCGCCACGTCAATGCCGGTCCGCGCGAGCAGCGTTTGCAAACATGCCACAGCCAGGTCGTCGCTACGAACATCGCGAAAGTAACCACGCTGGGGATGCGCCCGTCCGATCGGCGTGCGTACAGCATCAATGATCACAGCCTGAGTCATGGGAGTGCGTCCTTATGTTCTCATCAACCTGGTATTCATCACGCTCCGCGTGATGACGCGTAACATAGTACTCATCACGCTCCGCGTGATGTAGCCTAACATAGTATTCATCACGCTCCGCGTGATGTTGCGTCACATAGTATTCATCACGCTCCGCGTGATGTAGCGAGCGTGAACCATTACGTAGCTGTGGCAAGTCGTCCAATGCAGGCATCACGCGGAGCGTGATGAGTACTATCGGGTGATTAGTACTATTCTTGACTTTACTTCTGATAAAACGTCGCGCCGCTCTTGGCCATCTCCAGCAAGCGGGCGGTTGGTTCGGCGCGCTTGCCCAGATGGGCGAGTGGCTTGAGCATCTCGATAATCTTCTCGATACCGAGCGTATCGGCCCAGAACAACAAGCCGCCTTTGAACGGCGGAAAGCCAAGTCCAAAGATCAAGCCCAGGTCAATATCGCGGACATCGCGGACGATCTTATCATCGAGGATGCGTGTCGCTTCCAGGAGCATTGGCAAGAACAATCGCGATGTGAGTTCTTCTGGCGTATAGGTCTTGGGCTCGCCGCGCTGATAGCGCTGCACCACCTCGCCCAGCTTTGCGTCTTGTTCCGGCTTGCCTTTGTTTTGATAGTTGAAGAAACCGGCACCGGTCTTCTTGCCGAGACGGCCTGCTTTCACGAGCGCAGGCAACAGCGGCGAAGCGACGATGCGATCGGGGAACGCTTCCCACATCACGCGACCGGCATACATGGCCGTATCGAGCCCGACCATATCGAACAGCGCGATCGGTCCCAGCGGCATGCCAAACTTGGTGGCGGCGCGCTCGATGTCGTTGATCGGCACTCCTTCGGAAATCAGCTCGAGCGATTCATTTAGATAGGGCAACAGCAAGCGATTGACGAGAAAGCCGGGGCCATCGTTGACCACAATCGGCATCTTGCCAATGCGTTTGGCATACGCGACGGCCGTGGCGATCGTTTCGTCGCTACTTTGCTGCCCGCGAATGACTTCCACCAACTGCATCTTGCGCACAGGGTTGAAGAAATGGATGCCGCAAAAGCGCTCCGGGCGGGCGAGCTTCTCGGCCAGGCGGGTGATCGGGATTGTGGACGTGTTGGAGGCCAGCAGCGCCGTATCGCGCATTTGCGGTTCGAGCCGCGCATACACACCCCGTTTGACATCGATATTCTCGACGACCGCTTCGATGACCAAATCGCAGGCGGCCAGTTCTTGCTCCGACTGCGTCGCCTTGAGCAAGGGCGCGAACTTGATAGCGCGCTCCACATCCGCGCCGTTCTTCTGCTTGCTGAACGAGACTCCTTCCATCACGCCGCGCGCCCCTTTGAGCAGCGCCTCGGCATTGGCGTCGGTGAGGACCACGGTGAGTTCGCGCTTGAGCGAAGCTTCGGCAATGCCAGCGCCCATAATGCCTGCGCCGATCACACCCACACTTTTTACTTCACCTGCGGGCACATCTTTGCGTTCCAAACCGGTATCGCGCTTATTGCGATCGGTGAGGAAGAAAACATTGATGAGCGCGCGATTGATGGGCGTGCCGAAGAGTTCCGCGAAGCCGGCCGCTTCTTTCTCGCAGGCGGCTTGGGTATCGACCAGCGAAGTCTCGAGCATCAGTTCGAGCGCGGCGGCAGGCGCGGGATACTGCCCTTTGGTTTGTTGGCGAATGTAGGCGGAGAAGGTCGCGCCAAGGAAGCCGAGTTCGGTTTCGTTCATGGCGATGGGCTGCGCGTTTTGCTCGCGATCGCGCCGGTAGTCGCCGGTCTGTTGTTCGAGGCGAATCAAGCGGATCGCGGCGGCCCGCAGTTGCTCGGCCGGCACCACATCGCTGACCAAATTCATCGCCAGCGCGGCAGCGCTATCGATCGACTCGCCACTGGTGATCATTTC
>JBGSHH010000971.1:0-10950 GCA_041752355.1 Pirellulaceae bacterium
GCAAAGTACGTTGATCCACTCCTTGTGCCCTTCCAGCGATGCGATCGGCGCGAGGGACGGCAGCTTGACGCCAGCCGCTTCGAGAATCTCTGGCCGCTTCTTTTCTTCCACCCGTCGCGACGCGCGCTGGCGTTGTTCCAGATCGATTACCACTTCGCTTTCACCACTAGTAGCGGCATCCAAATCCCACGCCAGGATCTTGCGATCGTAACCGACCGATAACAGCGTATGGCCATCGCCCAGCGCGACCAAACGCGACACGGTGTTGTCGTGACCGACAAGACGCTTCGCAGGCGGCGGCGATTCGATGCCGTCGACCTCCTTGCCATTATCATCCAAGACCTTGCCAGCGACCGGCGTTTCTGGCAAATCCCATTGCAACAGCATGCCATCTTGATTGCCTGCCAGGACGCGGCGATGCGAACCGGCAAACGTCAGCGACACCGGCCATGTTTGCGCATCGAACGCCAGTTTCCATGCCGGTTTGATCTGGTCGGGTTTGTAGTCTGGCATAACGTACTCATCACGCTCCGCGTGATGTTCCTAAACGTGGCTGAGGGAAGGGATACATGGCAATCGCACCAACAAATGTCTTCGCAGTAGCTAACGGATAGTACTCATCACGCTCCGCGTGATGTTCCTAAACGTGGCTGAGTCAACGGATACACGCCAATTTCACCAACAAATGTCTTCGCAGTAGCGAACAGCATGGAGCGTCCAACGGCATCACGCGGAGCGTGATGAACACCAAGTACATGCTCCGCGTGAAGTTCCGAAACGTAGCTGAGTCAACGGATACACGCCAATTTCACCAACAAATGTCTTTTGAGTAGCGAACAGAATCGAGCATCAAGTGGCATCACGCGGAGCGTGATGAATACTCTCAAGCCAACACTTCCTTGACGACATTCGATCCAAACGGGGCGATCGGCACGGGGCGCGAACCGGCGTAGTTTTCCGACAGCGGATTGATCCCCAGCGCGTGATAGATCGTGGCGAAGAAATCGCCTTCTTTCACTTCGCCGGAGACGACATCATGGCCATCCTTGTCAGTCTCGCCATGCACATAACCACCTTTGACGCCGCCCCCTGCGAGCGCCGTACTCCACGCCCGCACGTAATGGTCGCGACCGGCGCGATTGTTAATCTGCGGCGTGCGGCCAATTTCGCCCATCCACACCACGAGCGTATCTTGGAGCAAACCGCGCTCCTGCAGATCCGTCAGCAGGCCAGCCCAGCCTTGATCCATCGGCGGCAAGAGGCCTTTGTGTCCGGTGAAGTTGTCGGCATGTGTGTCGTACCCGCTATGGCCCACCTCGACAAAAGGAACGCCAGCTTCCACCAATTGCCGCGCGAGCAAACAATTGCGGCCGAAGAAACTATCGCCATAGAGCGCTTCGTACTTCTTCCATTCTTCATCGATGTTGAACGTCTTGAGCGCGCCTTGCAACCTGCGAGCGCTATCGTAAGCCGCGCGATGCATGGCGGCGGTTTCCGCCTGATGTTTGGCGGCGTAATGATCTTCGACGAATTGTCGCAAGGCGTTGCGGCGTTCTTCCTTGGCGACGTCCATGCTCGACTGGGCGAACGTCGGCAGGCGACCATCGTGGCCCATGATGAATGGTTGATACTTGGGCCCCAGAAAGCCGGAGCCGCTATCGCCATTGGAGCCGATCTTGATGAAGTTCGGCAGCGAGGCCTCTTCCGTGCCGAGATACTTAGCGATCACCGACCCCATTTCCGGAAAGCGAATGTTCGCCGCCTCGGAGTAGGCCGTATGCATCAAATGGATGCCTTGCGGATGATCGATCTGCGAGGTATGCATCGAACGGATCACCGTCAGCTTATCCATCTGCTGCGCCATTTTGGGAAGCAACTCGCAGATTTGCGTTCCAGCGACGTTGGTCGAAATCGGGCGTAGCGGCCCGCCTGTCTTGCGCCCGACTTTCATGTCGAACGTTTCAAACTGGCTAGCGCCGCCATTCATCCAGAGCAGGATACAGCGCTTCTGGTTCTTCTTGACTTCCGCCGCACGCGCTGGCGAAGCGAACAAGCCGCCCCAATTGGCGACCGTTGCGCCGGCGGTGGTCGCGAACAGGCCTTTGAGGAGCGAACGCCGCGAAAAGTGTTCGTAGCGTGGGCAATAATTGGGCATCGGATGCCTCGTCGTTAGCGGTCAGTTTGGTCAGTGATTAAATCGAAATTCGCTGCAGCTCATCAGCACCCAGAGGGCCTCGCGCAGCCGTTCTTGCTGCTTTTCTTTTTCCGGAACATCGCAGAATTCCACGAGCTTGGCGCGTTCCTCGTCATTGGGATGGCGACTAAGCACGGCGAGATACATCGTGTCGACGCGTTGTTCCCAAGGCTCGCTCGACGTTGTGAGCTTCTCGATCAGGCCTCCCTTTTCGGAGGTCAACAACCGCCCCAGCTCGCCATTGTTCAGATACAGATGCTCGTGCATACCGCCTTGGAAATCACCCACGCCGTTGTTGGGCTCGCCAAAGTATTTGCGGATATAGTCAAACGTCACACCGTAGAATCGCCCTTTATTTTCGTTGGGCTTGTTCTTCGCGACTTCGTCATAACTCACCGCCACCCGCCACGATTCCAATAACTCTTCCGCGGACAAAGGGCGCGTGCGAGCGCGCTCGAACCATTGCGGCTTGGCATCGGCAACGTCGCCTGTCGCCGTGATTTGATAGGTTTGGCTGCTCAGGATCTCACGCGTCAACCATTTCATATCGAACTTATGCGCGATGAATTCTTGGGCGAGCGCCTCGAGCAATTCGGGATGGCTTGGCGGATTGGATTCGCTGAGGTTATCGACCGGATGCACAAGGCCTCGACCCATATATTGCGCCCAAATCCGATTCACCACGGCGCGGGCGAAGTAGGGATTCTCTGGCGATGTGACCCACTCCGCCAACTTATCTTTGCGCGAGAATTTGGGAGCCGCCGGCGGTTGACCATCGGGAAGGCGCTTCTCCTCTTTGATCTCCGCGGAGAAATCCGGCTCTTCCAAATCGGCAGAAGCCAAGAGAAACTTCGGCTTGACCGGCTCCCCTTTTTGTCCCGGTCTGGCATCTTTGGCGGAACCGGTGAATTTGATGTCGCCTGTGTTCAATTCGCCGATGAAAATCTTGTCGGCGTCTTTGTCCTCGATCTTGGTCTTGCCTGCCTTGACCATTTGCAAGCGCGCGAAGAAGGCCGCCATGCCATAGAAATCGCGCTGCGTCCATTCCTCATACGGATGATCGTGGCAGCGCGCGCATTGCAGTTGCACGCCCAGGAACGTCTGGCTAACCGCCATGGCGGCGTCTTCGGGATGGCGATCGTATTGCACGAGGTACATGCTCGCCCCCTGCTCCGCGGAGTTTCCCTCCGCCTTGAGCATGGCGTTGGCGAGCGCGTCGTAAGCCATGTTTTGCTGTAGTGCGTCGCGCAACCAGCGCTTGAAGCCTTCACGATTGGGCGCTTCATAGCCTGGCGGATGCCGACCGAAGAAGACCAGGTCCCATTCATCGGCTTGATGCACACCATAGCGCGGCGAATCGAGCAGCCGATCGATCAGCTTGGCCCGCTTGTCGGCGTCCGTGTCGTCGATAAATGCTTTCGCCTCCTCGGCGGTGGGAATGATGCCGCACAAGTCGAGATAGACCCGCCGCAAGAACGTGGCATCGTCGCACAGCAGCGGCGTGGCGATATCCTTCTTGACCCATGCGGAGCGAATTTGTTGGTCGATGGTGTTTCGCAACGGTTCGGCGGCGCTCGCCTGAACACCGATGGAACTTATTCCAATCGCAAGTAGCGCGATGAAGGGAAGTTGTCGCCGCCTAGAATGCATCGCCTCGGCCTCCGTAGCGTTCTGTTTCGCTTAGGGGGTCATAATAACGCATCCATGGCAGTTGATGCAACTATTTTTCGTAATTATAGGTTGGCAGCGTGTGTCTAAGGTGATTCGCCTACCGCGCTCTCACTTTTTGCGGCGCTTGCATCAACTCGGGCACTTCTTCTTCGATCGGCCCCAGGCCGGTGGCGAATTGGAGGTCGTTCATCGTCTTCTCCATTTCCAGCATGCTGCCGGCGACCTGATCGACTTGCCCGGCGATGAAATCGGGCTCCTGACGATTGACAGCTAGCTCCGCCAGCGAAGCGATCTTGTTCTCAAGGCGATCGATTTCCAGGCCGACGAGTTCGTAGTTGCCTTGGGCCTTTTGATAGTTGGCTAGCCGATCCTGGCAGGTTTGCAGGTTGTCCTCCAAGGCGCGGCGCATTTTCAGCGCGTGCTGCGTTTGGTCTTGCGGATCGAGTTGGGCGAGACGTTGCTCGAGTTGCTTGATGTCCACCTGCATCCGTTCGGCGTTGGTCCGTTCGAGGAATTTGCTGAGTTGATACTGCGTGAAGAGCAAACGGATGAACATCCAGAGCAGCTTATCAAGTCCTTCCATCTGCAGCGAATCGAGCGGCACCACCATCACGTCGCCTTGCGTTTTCTTCAAGTCGCCGGCGATCTGGCGCAGTTCCAAACAGCGGGAGCGCAGTCGTTCAAAACGCGCTAGCGTGGCCGAGGGGAGCGATTGCAGAATCTGTCGCAACGCCTGACCCGATGACTGCGAATGGGTTTGCCGCTTTTCCTTGGCGAGTTGGGCTTCGACATAGCTTTGAAACTTGGGATGGCTGCCGAGCAAACCGACGTAGCCAATTTCGGCGGCGGCGACCAGCGGCAACACGACATCGGCATGTCCACTGAGTAGCGCAAAACCGGTCGCCCCCGCCAGAATCAAGAGATTCCAGCGGTTGAGAAACGCCGTTTTGAAGTATTCGACCAACCGCACGATGCCGTTTCCCGTAGAGTGTGCGCAGCACACCAAAATGACAATCCTGGTGTGCTGCGCACACCCTACAATTACTTTCGTTTGGCCATTTCCAACTGATTGATCCTGTCACGAATATAATACACCGTTTCCAGAAAGCGAGGGTCGCGCTGCATATCCTCGGCCGGACGGTCGGGAGGCGCGACCGCCAGTTCCTGCAAAATCGTGCCAGGCGAATTGCTCATCAAGTACACCCGATCGCCGAGATAGACCGCCTCCTCGATGGAATGGGTGATAAAAAAGACGGTCGCTTCCACTTCGCGCCAGAGCGTGACCAGCAAATCTTGCATATTCAATCGCGTGGTGGGATCGAGCGCGCCGAATGGCTCGTCCATTAAGATGATCCGCGGTCGCAGGATCAACGTTCGCGCGATCGCCACGCGTTGTCGCATACCGCCGGAGAGTTCGTGTGGATACTTATGCGCGTCGCTCGCGACATTCAACCCCACCTTGCGAATCCACTCCCTCCCCAGTTCGTCCCGAATCTGCCGCGGCACCCCTTGGCATTCCAGGCCAAAGGTGACGTTGCCTAGCACGGTACGATGATCGAAGCTGGTGTAATCTTGGAACACCATCCCGCGATCTGCTCCAGGGCGCGAGACCGGCTGCGCTTGCACCAATACCTCGCCCAACGTGGGCGGATGTTGGGGTTCCAAGCCCGCGATCAGTCGCAAAATGGTGCTCTTGCCGCAACCGCTAGGGCCGAGCACACAGACGAACTCGCCTTTATGGGGCAAATCGTCGACAACGAAGTTTATATCCTTGATCGCGGTGAACTGATTCGGCTGGCCGACGTTGTAGGTCTTGGTGACGTTGCGAAACTCGACAATCGGCGGGCGGGGAATTGCCGGTTGTTGTTGTACTTCCTCTTTAACATGCGCCACACCGACATCCTCGCCCGGTTTCGGCGTCGGATGCGGTTCAAGCGGAGCGTCCTTGGCAGACGAGGGTTCGCTCATGCCTTGGGCTCCTCACCGGCGGCGGGTTTCTGCGTCGGCGTCGATGGAGCCGATGGCGTAGGCGAACTCACCACACGTGGCATGAATGGCTTGGCCCCTTCCGGCACACCGAACATCGCCCGCTTGGCATCGTCCCAGAGATGCATCACCCCGCGCACGCCATAATGCAACGCGCCGTCGCTGGGATACTGATAGGGAAAGAGCGACCGCTGCATCCAGTAGAGGAATTGATCGACCATCAACGCGATCAACGGAATGATGATGATAATCAGGTAGATGGCTTCAAGATCGTTGCGGCGCTGCGCGGTTTGAATTTGAAAACCCAGTCCGCCGACGCCGCCTGCCTCTTTGATCGACTCCGCCAACATGATGTAGCCAAAGGCGATGCCGAACATCAAGCGGCAGGAACTAAACACGGTGGGTGCCGCGAGCGGAACCAGGACTTTCGTAATCGTTTGCCAGCGCGAAGCGCCCAAAGTATAGGCCGTGTCGACATAGCGTTCGGCGACATCGGAAATGGCGCGCGCTGTATCCGCCATGATGAAGGCCACCGAGGCGACAAAGATGAATAGTATCTTGCGCTGCTCGTTCGCGGACAAAAACCACAGATCAAATTGAACCGCCAAGATCAACAGCGGCAACAGTGCGGCTATGGGAATATTGCGTCCAAACATGATCAGCGGCATGAAGAACGCATGCACGCGGGGAAAGCAACCAGCCAGAACGCCGAGTGGTACGCCAATGAATGTCGCCAGCAAGAATCCAAACGTCACGCGGCGCACGGTGACGACGACGTTGGAACTCAACTCTTGATCGAACCACAAGCGTTTGAATGCGGAGAACGTTTCGTAGGGGCTAGGGAGCGTGAGGGGACCAACGATCCGCATTTCGTATTCTTCGCCACGGGTGATGATCCACCAGCCGCAGAATACGATCGCGATACAACTCACTCCCAGCAGGATCGATTGCCACTTGGGAATCGGACGGCGCAGCGCGAAGCCACCGGATCGGCGCGCGGCCGGTGGAGCATCGACGGCCACCGGACTAGGGTTGACCGTCGCTGGTGGCTCGGGAATAGCGGGCTTGTTGGTAGGCTCCACCGACCGCTCACTCCGCTGCTTCCGGCGTGAAGACTTTGATCTCCACACGACGGTTTAGAGTTTGATTGTCGGGCTCCAGCGGATTGGCGGGGCGATCCCAGCCCATCCCTTCCACGTTGAACTTGTTGGGGTCGAAGTTGAACTTCCGCACTAGCGCTTGCTTCACGGCGTTAGCGCGATTGAGCGATAATTCCTTCACCATCGATTCGGGAATCTTACCTTTATTGGAACTGTCGGTATGACCCTCGATGATGATGCGGGCAGTGCCGAATCCACCCACCAACTTGCCGATTTCCTCGATGACGTAATCGACCTTGGGATCGTAAAGGACCTCCACCGTCTTACCGTCTTGTTCCTTCGTGACCTTCTTATATATATCCCAGTTGTTGGGATAGAAGTGAATCACCACCGTGTTGGTGAGAACTTCAACGCCTTTGAAATCTTTCGTCGATGAGGGAACGAACTGCACGGTATACTCATCTTTTTGCGATGAATATTTGGGATCGTTGGCCAGTTTGGCGATGATCGAATAGTCCATTACCTGATCGTAGGGCACAGGCTGGTTTTGAATCTTGCCGACCTGACGATACAGGTAGTAAGCCTGATTCCACACGCGTTGGAAATTCGTGGGATTGTTCTCGTTCATGAAGAACTGGTGATTCTCGGCCCAATTGGTGCTGTGGGCGTCGGCCAACATCCCAAAGGCGTCGCCAGCGGGAATGCCATAGCCGGTGGCCATCAACTCGGCAACCTTCATGCGATTCGCTTCGTCTTTCAGCTCCGTCATGCCATCGAAGATGCCGCGCACAAGTGCTTCGCAAATACTCGGGTTCTCTTGAGCGAAATCGGCCCGTGCGAACCAAACGTCGGCGATCAGCTTATTGGCGGTTAGCGTCGTGACGAGCAGGCGATTGCCTTTGACTTTTTCAAGATTGTAAATGTCAGGCGCCCAACTGACGGCGGCGGACATCTTCTTGTTGTTGTTAAACTCGGCGGCGGCTTCGAATGCGTTACCGGTTCCTTGCAGGCTAACTTCGCTCGGTTGCACACCGCTGGCGACGAGCATGTTCAATAGAAAGTAGTGCGAAGGCGAGTTCTCTGCCAGCGCGATGGTCTTACCCCGCAAATCGGCCACGGTCTTAATCGTGTCGCGGGCGATGATGCCGTCGCCACCATTGGACCAATCGACTTGTTGATAGATTCGCGGCATGACGCGGCTATCTTTGGGCTTGCCGGCACGATCGACGAAGCCATCGACAAACAGCGGCACCATGTCGAGCGTGCCCCACCCGATATGCACATCGCCGGCGGCATAGGAATCACGCATTTCGACGGGATTGTCGATGATCACCAACTCCAATTTGAATTCCTTCCCGTCGGGCGTTTTCCAAATCTTCTTGGGCGCGAAGCCTTCGTTGGCCCATACGATCGGTGCCCAACCGGCCCACACATTCAGCGCGAAGCGAACCGTGTTGTCGTTGTCCGCGAGCTTCCCATATTGCGCGGTTCCCTTGACCGGTGGTAAACGCTCGGAAGGAACGTAAGTCGGTTCCTTGACGGTCGTGATGCCCACATTGCTGGCGGCTTCGGCATCTTTTCCATCACCCATCACGCCGATCTTGTTGGGATCGACCGTCTTAGGATCGCCGCCATTATCCACGACGGGGTTCGGAGCCTTGGGAAAGATGATGTCTCGCGCCTGATAGGCGGCAAAACCGACGAGCGCGGCGACGACCGCGAACACGGCGAGATAAAACGCAGGTTTGGGTTGTCCGGCCATGATGAGGTTCTCAACAAACAGGGTTCGTGATGGGTGCGTCCGCTAGGCGTCTAGCGACAGAATGGTCGCTGGCGCTTGCGGAAAAATGCTGTGGAATCTCACTATCGTACAGTATTTGCTCACGATGGTGGGGTAGACATTCCTGTCGGCTCTGCCGGCAGCGCCTTGCCGGAAGTCAAGAATGACTAACCTGGGATTGTAATGGCGGCATTAGCCGCGAAAAGCGGTCTTGGGACGGGCATCTTGCAGGGAAAAGAGCGTTTGCATGACGTTGTAGGCGGTCAATTCGCACAGCAGTTTGGTCACTTGCGCGTGCAAGGCGTCGTCGAGTTTGGGTTCGACGTCCTTCATCAACGCGACCAACCGCGCCTCTTGTTCGGTCAGTTCGGAATGGTCCACGCGGCCATCAGCCATCGCTTCCATAAACGTGCTGAGTTGTTGCGTGTAGTCGTCAATGAGCGACGTTTGTTGGTCGGAAGCGAGCCAGCTTTGTTTGGCCATGGTTAAGGTTCCTCGTGGATAGTTTTCGCAAAGTGTTCATCACGCTCCGCGTGATGTTCCCTGACGTTCTAATTGGTTAGCTACGCCATCGACTTCCCGGTCCGCTCGTAGCCATTGTTGCTCGATATCTTCAGGCATCACGCGGAGCGTGATGGGCACTTTTAACTTCCCTCCAGCAATTGCCGGATGGCGACCATTCGCTCTTGCAACTGCATCCGCTGGGCACTGGTGGCAATCTTCTCGCGCCAGTGTAAGGGCAGGAAGTGACGTTCGGTACATTCCAAGACGGCAGCGATCTCTTGCAACTCCTTTTCCAGCCCTTCGGCCGAAGGAATAAACTCTTCGATGGCCGTTTCCAAGTCTGATTGCGAAACGGTGTCTCGTCCTGCCAACAACGACTTGCGCCGCGAGGCCAGCAGGATGCTCTCCAAGTCGGCCCCGCTCAGTCCGCGCTCCGGTGAAACTTCTGGTATCGCGCTACTTTCTAGCGGAATCTTATTCTTCTTGGCCATCGCCTCGAACATGGCGCGAATCGATTCGGTATCTTGCGGCGCGAACAGGGGAATATGCACTTCGCAACGCCCTTGGCGTTTCAAGTCAATAGGGAGCAAATCGGGGCGACAAGTGAGCAGCATCCAAATGATGCGTCCCCGATAACGCGTGTCTCCCATCTGCTGCGCGATCATCGAGAACACGCGCCCCGAGGTGCCGCTATCGCCATCGGCGCGGCGATCGCCGAGCGAAGCATCCGCTTCATCGATCATCACCACTACCGGTCCGAGCGAACGAAGCACATTCAGGACTTGTTCGAGGTTGCCTTCCGTTTCACCGACATATTTCGAGCGAAAGTTACGCAGCTTTAAACAAGGAATGCCGATCGATCCAGCGTAACACTCCGCGAAGAATGTCTTGCCTGTGCCGACGGATCCGCAGAACAAATAGCCCATAGGAGCCATTTCGAGCTTCCCTTGGGCGATCCAGGCGGCATCCTGCGTAAGCCGCGCTTTGGCTTCCGGTTGACCGACGATCAAGTCAAGCGTATGCGCTGGTTCGACGAATTCGACCAGGCCTTGGCATTGCCGCTCGATCATCGTCTTCTTTAGCTTGCGGAACTGCTTGGTGTCGATTCCCTTCGTGGCCGCTTGCGAGAGAATGACATTGAGATTCACCAGATTAAGGCCGCTGGAATTAACCGCCAACGTTTCTGGGGTATAGCTGGCGAGCTTTTCGGCAGCGACCCCTGCCGCCATCTGCTGGATATAACCGCGTCGTTCGGCGACCGCAGGCAATGGTATTTCAATCGCCACCACATGCGGATTTTGTGTCAGTCGCTCGCTCACTTCCGAGAGCTTTTCGGCGATCAAGACAAAAGCGATGTTCAGCCGCTTGATATAGGGATTCGACGCCCAGCCAATCATCCGCACCAGCCGCGCCGATTGCCCGCGCGCCATGGTGGCCAAGTCACCGGCGGGGAGCAAGTACTGCGCATGCTCGAAGATCAGGCCCATCCGCTTGCGATTGGTGCCATTTTCTTCCAGTACATTGCGTTGAATGAGTTGTTCGAGTGGATCGAGAATTTTGTCCGGGTCGCGTGTCCAAGTGGCCGGCAAACCGATCGCGCCAGTCACGTGTTGCATCATGCCATGCAAACGCTTCGCGTCGCTGCCCGCCAACGGTCGCAAGCCACGACCTACATCGTACGACAGTACGACATCCCACGAACCAAACACCTGCGT
>JBGSHH010000972.1:0-1506 GCA_041752355.1 Pirellulaceae bacterium
GCTTGTACATAGCTCGGCTGCCATTCGATCGGCCAATCGCGGTTAGGATCGTAGTATCCATCGCCATCCTCGTTCACCAGGCCATCGCCATCGTTATCAATCCCCTCGGTGCCGAGCAAGCGATACTCTCCCTTCTCGCCCGGTTTGACGCGAATCATCAGCGCGGGATAGTCGGGATGTGGCTTGAAACCACCATTGGGATCCTTCACGCGCATCTGCGTGATGTGTCCGTCGCCATTGAGATCATCCGGCTTGTCTTCATCGACCAGGCCATCCTTGTCGTCATCCACGGGGCGTTGGCCGGAGCGCGGCGAATGCGTGGTGTTGGGTTCATAAAAGTGCGCGTCGCGCGAGTCGGGACTCATCATCGGCACAATGTAGAACACGCGCTCGTCGAGCAACTGCTTGATGAACTCCGAGCGGCCATACATTTCGCACAAATACCAGGCGGTATAAAGCGGCACTTCCACGGCTTGAATTTCATTGGCGTGAATGCCGCCGTCGATCCAAAAACCAGGCTTCTCATCGGCGGGGCCATTCTCGAAATTGGTCACCGTCAGCAGCCACATTTCCCGCTTGCCGTAAGTCGTGCCGAGGCTTTGCAGTTTCGCTTGCTTGGGAAACTTCTCGGCCAGCTTTTTGAGCAAGTCGGTCGCCTGTTGGTAATCATGAAAGCGATTCCAATGCTCGCTCACGATCGGATCGGCCGGCGCGCCTTGCGGTTGATAGACCGGCTTGGGCTGCGCAGAGACAACGCCAGCGAGTGCGAACAAAGCCAAGGCGAATAACAATCGACGCTTCATGATGATCACTCTTGAATTTCGCAGTCAGTCGTCTTACTTAATCTCAACGGTCGCTTCCAACTTGCCTACTGCCGGCGCACTCACTTGCACCTTGAGTTCCTTCACCAATGGTTCAGGCAGGCGGATGAGCCAAACGCGTTCGACATCGCCCCCCTGCCCCGCCAACTTCGGCAAGCGCGAGCGGGCGGAACCTTGCAGCCACATCGACTTCTCCGGCACGTTCCAAGCAATGAACAGCGGATACATCTGCCCATTCACTTCGCCCATCTCCGGCATCGTCGGCAAATAGCCATCGTTCTGCACCTTCGCCGTCAGACGCACCACACCACCACCGAGCGCTTCCGCTTTGAGTTCGCTAAAACTCAACTTCGGTGCCAAGGCTTGGATTTGCAGCAGAAAATCGAGTTGTTTGGCGACGAGTTCATCCATGGCGGCCGCAGGCGGGTTTGTGCGATAGAACGGTTTGAATCCGCCGACTTCGACCTTCCGGCCGGGGAAATCGGGATGCTCGATTTGCTTCCAATCCACAAAGCCATCGATCTTCTGCTCGGCGAAGAATCGCAACGCGTTCACGTCATCGGCGCCGCGCTTTTCGTCGCTCTTCTTCTCTTCTTTCTTGTCCTTGTTCTCTTCGCCTTCCTTCGGCTTCTCCTCGGCGGCCTTCACTTCTACAGGCGGCACCCACCACAAGCGCGTGGCATAC
>JBGSHH010000973.1:0-13122 GCA_041752355.1 Pirellulaceae bacterium
GCACCGCCAAGGCTTGAATCTCTTGGTTGGGGGTCTCGAGCGCAACGAGCAGCACATCGACGGCGGCGTCGTTGCCGGTCGTGGTCAAGATTTCGAGCGTTCGTGAAAGTCCAGTCGTCACTGCGCGGTTCTCCCCTGCTAGAAGGAACATAGCTTGCAGTCGGATTGGACGAGGGGTGGTCGGCCCAAGGACCCGTCGAAAGGGTCTGCTTTCGCTCACAGGTGGGAGGTGCGAGTGCCACGATTGGCGCAATCGTCATAACCCGATTAGGCCAGTGCCTTGCGAGTTGGTGTCGAGACTTGATTTTGCAGGCCGCTGCAGGGAAACTGCATAGTAGAGGAATTGCCCCCGCCGCTTGGATATCCCGCCAGGAGTCTTGCCGTGTCGCTCCCCCTTACCGCCCCCGCTGTCCTCAATCGCGAGTATTTGGAACTGCGCGCCAAGATTCTCGAATTGGCCGCGTCGTTCGACCGACTCGATCGCGCGACGGGCGATGTGGCCGAGGATGGACGAATGGCGAAACTGCGGCGCGGCATCGAGATCATGCTCTCCGACGAACCGGACCGGGCCGAGCGCGTGCAGTTGTTGTTTTCGCGCAGCTATGCTGAGGACTGGCGCGCGGCATTGAAGGTGGACGAAGGTCGCGCGCCCGCGAAGTTACCGCGCTAGCCAGCGAGTTTACTTGCCGGTTCCTCACCTGACTACGAAACTACGAAAGCTGACATTGGTATGGACTACTTCGATCCGCATATTCACATGGTCTCGCGAACCACCGACGACTACGAAACGCTCGCCAAGATGGGTTGCGTCGGGATGAGCGAGCCGGCATTCTGGGCCGGCTTCGATCGTTGCTCGGTCGATGGCTTTCGCGATTACTTCCGCCAACTCACCGAGATCGAGCCCAAACGCGCGGCGCAGTATGGCATCCAGCATTTCACATGGCTTTGCATCAACGCCAAGGAGGCGGAGAACGTCTCGCTCTCGCGCGATGTGATCGCCATGATTCCCGAATTCATCCATCAGCCTAACGTGCTAGGGATTGGTGAAATTGGCCTGAACAAGAATACGCGCAATGAATCGATCGTGTTTTTAGAGCACTTGGAACTAGCGATCAAGTTTGGGCAGCAAATCTTGATCCACACGCCGCACTTGGAAGACAAGTTCCAAGGGACGAAGATGATTCTCGATATGCTGATGGGTGATCGACGGATCGATCGCTCGCGCGTGTTGGTCGACCATGTCGAAGAGCACACCGTGCGACATGTCTTGGAGGAAGGCTTTTGGGCGGGCATGACGTTGTATCCCGTCACCAAATGCACACCGCAGCGCGCGGCCGATATCATCGAGATGTACGGCCCCGAGCGCTTGATGGTGAATTCGGCAGGCGACTGGGGACCGAGCAAGCCGACGGCCGTGCCGGACTTTATTTTGGAGATGCGTCGCCGCGGACATAGCGAGAGCTTGATTCGCCGCATCGTGTACGACAATCCGCTCACCTTCTTTAGCCAGAGCCAAAACTTTAAGTTTACGCCGCGCGATGCGGAGCGGGTGGTGGTGTAAAGCAAGCTGAGGCAGAGCGTTCTACCCCAGCAAGAGGTTGTCATTCAAGCCGCGCGACACTTAGTCAGCACAACTCTCGCAGGCGGTTGCACCGGCACAGCAGGCGCACGCCTGACAGTCGCAAGCTTCGCCTGTCAGGCAGCAAGATCCGTCGCACTCGCAGACGGCGCACTCACAGCCTCCCACGCAACAGCAACCGGCCGTCGCCGCGACTTGCGGAGCAGGCGCGAAGCTGGCCAACACCGACGCGATGAACATGACAAAGGTGGATAACATAATACGAACTCCTCAAACGATGGATTTTGAAAACAAAGAATAGGTGAATTGAATTCGACCTATCGCTCTCAAATAATCCACACGCAGAAGCGTTCGCGCACCGGCGGCAAGCGGCCATCGGGCGGAGAAGAGAAATTAGTTCGGCGCGAATGTGTCGCGCGAATATCACTGACAATCGCCTGCGTTAGTGCCGTCAACGATAGTTCCACGCGCGGCGCGTCTTCGCTACGAGGGACGGAGCGAGGTTCGTTCGCCGGTGGTGCCGAGCAACTGCAATCGTCGCATGGGCAGGAAGCAGCGGGAGCGACCGAATTGGGCAGGCAGCAGGCTGGCGCCGTGGCAGACTCACTCACGCAGCAACAAGCGGGTGAATCCGCTGGGATCGTACAGCAGCCAGCCGTTGATGCCAGCGCAGGACGGCAGCAACAATCGGCCAACACGGCGGCAGGCAAGAAACCAGTGAGCGCCATGGCGAATATCGCCACCAGCGAGATCACAGGTTTTCGCCAGAGATTGAGCACGATCGTGTTCCTGAAATTCACTTTCCCAGCCGGTGCCCAATTATACGCATGTCGTCGCGGGAAGGTTCAATGGGAATCTGGATGAAATTTCCATCCCAGCGGTTACAATGTGAACTTCCCCGCCAGCGGCGATCGGCCTTTGCCGCCTGGTATTTACTCTCATGCACACCTGGAAAGGCACCCCATGCAACGCACGATTTGGACCTTGACGCTCCTTTTGACGCTGGCGACGGCCGGCTTCCCTTCACTGGCAGCCGCCGAGGATGACGGCTTCAAAACGATCTTCGATGGCAAGACGCTGGATGGTTGGAACGGCAAGCCAGAATTCTGGAGCGTGAAAGATGGCTGCATCACCGGCACCACGACCAAAGAAAAGCCCACCCCAGGCAACACGTTTATCATTTACAAGGAACCGGTCGGCGACTTTGAATTGCATCTGAAGTACAAGATCGTCGGCGGCAACAGCGGCATCCAGTATCGCAGCGTCGACAAGGGCAACAACGTCGTCCATGGCTACCAAGCCGACTTCGAAGCGGGCGACACCTTTAGCGGCATTTTGTACGGTGAAGGAACGGGGCGCAACATTCTCTGTGGCCGCGGCGAGAAGGTGGAATATGCGAAGGACGGCAAGGCGACCAAGTCGGCCGGTCCCGCAACCGATGCGGAAATCAAGAAGGCGATCAAGAAGGAAGACTGGAACGACTACGTGGTCATCGCCAAAGGCAATCACCTGATCCACAAGATCAATGGCCTGCAAACCGCCGAGGTCATCGACAACGATCCCCGCGCCGCCGCTAAGGGCATCCTCGCCTTGCAACTGCACGCGGGCCCGCCAATGGTCGTGCAATTCAAAGACATCAAGATCAAAGAGCTGAAGTAAGCGAATCTCAAGCGATTGAATTAGCGCACGAAAAAGCCCCCGGTGAGTTCACTGGGGGCTATTTCTTTATCACAGGCGATCACGAGCAGATGCTTACTTCTTCTCAGCGATCTTGAAGCCCTTGGCGAAGGGAGCGTCGGCGAAAACTTTCTCCAAAGCTTCGTCGCCAGCCTTTTCGGCAGCGCCCTTGCAGTTCATGCAGCAGAAGCTGACGTCGCTGCCGCCAACTTTCACAGCGGTTCCTTCGGCGGTCGGCTTACCGCTGAAAGGGCAAGCCACTTGCGTGAATTGCTTGGTAGCCACGAGTTGAGCATTGGCCTTGGTAGCGAACTTGGCGGTGTCCTTTTCAAAAGCCTTGGGGCAATTGTCGCAGCAGAAGAAAACCTTGGCACCCTTATACTCAACCGACTTTTCGGCTTTGGCGGGTTTGCTGCCGGCGACGAGGCAAGTGATGCCGTCGAGTTTGAGCCCTTCAGCAGCGAACGCGGCGGCCGAGAGTAGAAGTGCCGACATGGCAACGACGAGAATCTTCTTCATGTTTGTTTCCTTTCGTGGAAAACAATAACCGTGGGGGAAATAGTCTCACAAGATGTTTGATAAACTCTGCCCAGCAGAGACTAAACTCAGCATCCTTGGGGGAAGAAACCTCCCGACCCATAGAACCTTGTTGATCGATAGGGATTATCACCCTGGGCGCTAGCCGCTGTCAACCAGAATTCCGTGCGGATTCGCCCAGCCAGCAGTGCCGTCTTGCTGCCAAATCGCGCGGCTTGTCCAAGATTCGCACGCTGTGACCATGGGCATTATCGGCACAATCGCCAAAATCGAATCAGTTTATCCAGTTCTACACCGTAAGTTATGGTTTTCGCATTGGTTACGTCTCATCGTCGCTCATGAATCGGGATCGCGGCTATATGGTCCAACGCTGGCTACTGGTGTGGTTCTTGCTCATTTCGGCGCTGGCGTTGTTTTGGCCGGAGGGTTCGCAAGCTTTGTTT
Source organism: Pirellulaceae bacterium (assembly GCA_041752355.1). Classification (GTDB taxonomy): domain Bacteria; phylum Planctomycetota; class Planctomycetia; order Pirellulales; family Pirellulaceae; genus JAEZGD01. The sequence goes on from JBGSHH010000973.1 coordinate 4,237, forward strand.
TCGCTCATCCCCATCGCGAAGTTCCCCTGGCTGATTTTTGTGGCGATGTTCTTCATCGGCGCCATGTTGCCACGCGAGGAAGTGCTGGCGGTCGCAAGAAACTGGTCGACAGTGCTCGGCGGAACGGCGGTGCAATATCTCTCCATGCCCCTACTGGCCTTTATCCTCGGTAAGCTCTTTCAACTCGACGATGATAACTTCGTGGGGATCGTCATGGCGGGCTGCGTCCCTGGCGCCATGGCGTCCAATGTGCTGACACTCAACGCGCACGGTAACGCCAGTTACTCGGTAGGCCTTACGACGCTTGCGACGATGCTTTCCCCTTTCATGGTGCCGCTGACGATGGGCCTGGCGCTGCAGCACTGGGACGATTCGCAGAAACAGAAACTCTGGGACGCCGCCATAACGCTGGGGTGGAGCGTAGTGCTACCGGTGGTGCTGGGATTCGCCGTGGCGCAGCTGAGCAAACGAGGTGCTCAATTACTTTCGCGAATTGGTCCGACGGTGGCCAACTTGATGATTCTGTGGGTCATCGGCGCCGTGATCGCTGCTAATCGTGAGCGGTTGCTCCATGAGTTTCAGTGGAACGTTGTCGCCGCGCTCGTCGGTTTGAATGCATTGGGATACGCTGCCGGCTATGTTGGTGCATTGTTGATGCAACTCGACGAACCAAAGCGTCGCGCGCTCACTCTGGAAGTCGGCATGCAGAACGCGGGACTTGGAGCCACGCTGGCCCTCGCGCTGTTTCCCGATCGGTCCGCCGTCGCGATCGCGCCCACGCTCTTCATGTTTGGCTGCATGCTCAGCGGCACAATGCTCTCCAACGGCTGGGCCTGGGCGGATCGTCGACAAGACAAAGTGAACAACGTGACCCGCACCTTGTGATAGTCCGGCGTAACCCCTAGAATTCGCTCTAGAGATACGCTTCCCCCCTCACGGATGTCGAGACCTGTGCCGTATGCTTAGGAAGGTCATTATCGATTGCGATCCCGGCGTGGAAGATGCCGTGGCCATCGCATTATCCCTGTTCGACCCTCGCTTGGATGTGGTCGCGCTGACCGCCGTCGCTGGCGAAGTCCCTGCCGATCAAGCCAGTCGCAATATCCAGGTCATTATCGAGCAACTCGATCCGCCGCGCTTTCCGCGTGTCGGTTCCGCGCAGTCGTTCGAGAACGCTCCCGGTGCCGCGACGCGCTCCACCTCCGGGGACGATGGACTGGCGGGGCTTTCGCGCGATGTATCGCTCCTGGTGCATCAACATAGCTCCGAGAAGATTCTGGGCGACGAAATTCGCAACGAGCCGGAACTGACGACCGTACTTTGCTTGGGGCCGCTCACCAATATCGCCCGGGCTTTTAAGCGCGATCCCGCCTTGGAATCGACCATCGGGCGGATCATCATGCTGGGTGGTTCTGTGGCCGGTGTGGGGAATGTGACACCCGCCGCCGAGTTCAATATGTACTACGATCCCGAAAGCGCTCGGCAGATTTTTCGATCGGCGACGACCAAGACGTTGATTCCGCTGGACGTGACGCGGCAAGTCACATTCGGCATGGATCTGATGAATGAGCTGCCGGATGAGCATACGCGCAGTGGCGGCTTCTTGCGCAAACTATTCACGCACTGCTTCCGCACCTACCGCATGGTGTACGGTCAGGAGAGTATCTGCCTGCATGCCGCCGTGGCGGTGATGGCGGCGATTCATCCGGAATTGTTCGAAACCCGCGAGCTGTATGGCGACGTGGAAACGCTCGGTGATTTGACCACTGGGGTGACTGTGTTCGATCGTCGCCCTGAGCATCGCGGTCGTTCGACCGCCAACATGGAAGTGGCGATGGAGGTCGATGTCGCCGCCGTCCGCGACGCCATTGTGCGCGGTCTGGCTGCTATTGGCAAATAGCTGGCGACCTACCACACGTACTGCACGTTGGCGCTGCCGACGTGGAACGTTTGATTCGCATTCACTTGGGCGTCGTAGTTGCCGGTGAGCGTGAGTTGCTCGGTCATTTTCCAGCCGACACCAGCACCGACCAAGGCCCAGTCTCGCCCCAGGTCGAGACCTTGAATGGCGAAGCTGCTGCCGCCGACCGACCCGAAGCGATTGTTGATCACGGTATCCGTTTCGAGGAATTCGTGCAGCCAGCCAGCGCGAACTTGAGGTACCAGCAATAGCCCGCGTCCCGTGCAGACTTCGCGACTTGCCCGTCCGCCGATCACGCTGCGAAGGGAACTGGCATCAACGCCTGCCACATCCAGGTTCACGGGCGCAGCGCCGGTTTCACTAAATCCATTTTGTCGCAGGTAGATATATTGCAGCGCGGCATAAGGCTGTAGAACATTACCGCAGTAACTGTAACTTCGGCCCCGTTCGAGATAGGTTGCCGATTGCCAGCCTTCATAGTTCGCCGCGGCATTGGCGTTGAAACCGCCGATGTTGATCGTCCGACTCGAATCGTAGTTATCGATGCCGACGCCGCTGGTCAGCAAGTAATAGTCGCAGCCATCATCGCGACGATAATAACCACCGACCTGCCCGCTGTTGGTTTGTACTCGCTGGGCTAAGCCGTTGCCATCGAGTTGGGCATAGTTGTAGCCGCCATAGAGGCCTGCCAAGGTCTCGTCGTTGAGCCAACGATCAATGCCCAGTTGCACGCCCCCCAGCGCGTAGCCCAGTCCAGCGGCGTTGCCATCGGTACTGGCTTTGCCACCCAGCCCATAGCCTGTGCCCCAGGTCGTGTAGCGCGGCGTGCATTCGCTTTGCCCTCGAATGACGAGTTCCCCACCGCGGTCGAAACTGACCAGCATTTCATTAGCGGGTAAATTGCGTGCGGAGGTGACGTCTTCGAAACTCCCGCTGCCCATCGTGGGTCGCAAATGATTGGCCAACATTTGCAGCTGGTTCGTGGTGGTTTGAAATTGGGTTTGCACGCTCGTGGCATAGACTTCGCCGCTGAGTTCGTTGAGCGAATGCTGGACCTCGCTGTTGGTCATGTACTGCATCTGATCGGCGATCGGCTGGATGGCGCTGCCCGTGAAGTCGTCCAGGACGGTGGCGACGCTCTTTTCGTTGAAGGTCTGCGCGATATCGATGAAGTTGTTGCTGTTGCTTTGCAGAACGAAGCTCACGTCTTGCGCGCCATACAGCAGGAAGGCATCGAAGAAGGCGAGATCGTCGTAAATGTTGCTGAAGCTGCCAGTGCGATTTCCGGTGTACGTCAAGAAGGTGTTATGCTGACCGTTCACGTAGTTGCCAGGTGCGGCTTTTACAAACACGGAACCATCGAGATCGACATTGCCGTTAGCGGTGATAAGGTCGCTTTGTCCGGTGGCGTCAATCTCGATCTCCAGTTGCGAACTGGGGTTCAGGTGGAGGTTGCTGTTGATATTCAAATGGCCAATCGAGTTACCCGGCGCGATGATGCCGTCGTTGAAGACCTCGGAGTTGATGGTGCCGTTGCCGCCCAGAGTGCCGGAGCTTGCGACTCGGACAGCGCCTTCGACGGTACCGTTTACAGCTAGTCGGCCATTATCGACGTGCGTGTCGCCGATATAGGTATTGGTACCGCTGAGTACGAGCGTGCCAGTGCCAATCTTCCGGACTTCGCCATCACCGCCGATGGTGTCGGCCACGGTAACGCTGCCATTGTTGGTGACCGAGAAGTTGAGCGTGGTGCCGCTCATCACATAGACGGCGGAACCTTCGGCCCCGCCATTTTGGCCGGTATAAGCGGCACCCCAGCCAGCTTGACCGATGGCGACCGTGTTGTTGGTGAAGGTGCTGTTGACCACTGTCAGCGAGCCACCGCTGCGCACAAAGATCGCTCCGCCCGCCCCTAAGCCACCGTTGCCGCCGGTAAAAAGCGAGCCGCCATCGCCACCACCAAAACCAGCTGCGCCTCCGTCGCCGTAGTAGCCACCGCCACCACCACCGCCGCCGAAGCCGCCGGTACCACCACCGACCGTGGCGCCAGTACCATTCACGCCACCTAATCCACCGCCGCCACCACCACCGCCACCGCCAAAGCTCTCGCCGTCTCCGCCTGCGGCACCATTGCCTGCGCCACCGCCGCCACCGCCGGACAGAGTTGCATCTCCACCGTCGTTTCCGTCAAAACCGCCGTTGCCGCCAACGAGGAACGCTCCCGCACCGGGTAAGGGACTACTGGCGTCGCCGCCGCTGAAAAGTATTCCACCACCACCCGCGCCGGCATTACCGCTATCACCTTGGCCGCCATCGCCTAGCAGACCGCCGCCACCGCCGCCACCGCCATCGCCATTGTTTGGGAAGAAGCCACCACCGGCATCACCACCGCCGTTGCCGCCATCTCCATGAAAGCCGCCACCGCCACCGCCACCCGTGCGGACATTGGCACCTAAGGCATGGCCGCCAGAGCCGCCGGTGGCGTTGTTGCTGGTGAACACCACATTCTCGACGGTGACATTGGTGCCACTATTAACAAAGATCGCGCCGCCAGCTCCCAGGCCGCCACCACCACCACCACCCATGTCCGTGGCACCGCCGTTTCCACCTTGCGAATAACCATCTTGGAGCGTGAAGTTCTTGATCGTGACATTGCCGAGCGCCACGAAGAAGATCTCGTGGTTGTTGTGGCCGCTGAGCGTGTGGCCACCACCATCAATGACGATGTTGACCTGGATGTGTTCCAACTCGCCGGCGAGTTGCACCAGACTGTTGGCCGGCAGGCCACCGTCGAACGAGATGGTGTGGTTGCCTGCGCCCGCGGTGTTAGCATCCAGAATCGCCTGCCGCAATGAACCGGCACCACTGTCGCCTACGTGAGTGACCGTGTAGTCGTTGCCGCGTGAGACTTTGGGCAGGAGCGCGACGCCACCCACTGCGGCAGCCGTGGCGGCCACGAAACCCACGCGAAACGACCAGCGGCGAAAGAAAGACTTGCGGCGCGAACGCACGTGGTTACTCATAGTTGTGCTTGCGGCTAGCGAATCTGCGAGGTGGGAAGCGAGGCAGGGCGTATTAGCGGGCAGCTTGCATCAGTTGCTAGAGTTGCATCGGTTCTACCGGGAAGCAACCTAGTGGTAGAAATGCGCGCTGTGCGCATCTTAAGGATCGCCACACTATCCCACCGGCAAACGGCGAGCAGGAAACATGCTAGCAAGCAAGTAGGGCGACGATTCGCGGTCGCCCGCTTCGCTACTCAGGCTCAAACGCGTTGCGATCGCCGACGCGGACGGTGAGCGTGATGGGTTTACCGCCACGGAAGACAACGACCGAAACGTCTTTATCAACCGGTGTGAGACTGACCAGATTCACCAGGTGATTGTCGTCGTCGATGCGGACGCCATCGAATTGCAATATCACATCACCGACGGTCAGCTTGTATTTCTCCGCCGGGGAATTCGGAGTGATGCCGCTCACGCGCGCTCCTTGCACGCGCGGCAAACCGACGCGGGCGGCGGTTTCGGCCGTGAATTTGGAATCGAGATGCACGCCCAGGAACGCCCGCGTGACTGCGCCTCGTTCCACCAGTTGCTTGGCGACATACATGGCCATATTGATCGGAATGGTGAAGCCGATCCCTTCGTTGCCGCCCGAACTGCTAGCGATTGCCGTGTTGATGCCCACGACTTCCCCGCGCAGGCTGAGTAGCGGCCCGCCACTGTTGCCGGGATTGATCGCGGCATCGGTTTGCAGAAAGTCTTGGAAGCGGACGCCATCGTCGCCCAGTTCCAAATCGCGGCGTCCCTTGGCACTGATGATGCCGTAGGTCACGCTGTGGCTGAGTCCAAAGGGACTGCCGACCGCCAACACGAAGTCGCCGATTTCTAGTTTGGTGCTATCCCCGACGCGCACCGGCAACAGTCGCTCCGCATCGACGCGCATCACCGCCACATCGGTGCCACGATCGGACCAAACCTTCGTCGGCGAGAGTTGCCTGCCGTCGGCCAGGCGGATCCTGATGTGGTCGAGTTCCGCATTGGAAATGACGTGGCGGTTGGTGAGCACATAGTTCTTGCCCGCCATTTCCACGATCACGCCCGAGCCCGCTTCCTCGACGTTGTTGCGACGCCCGCGAAAGTTGTCGACTTCGGTCTTCTCGGCTTCGATATGGACCACGCTCGGCTTCACGAGCTTTACGACCCGCTTCAGCGCATTGCCCTGGCGTTCGAGCCAATCGACATCCCGATTGAGTTGCTCAAATAGTTGCGCCCGGGCGAGGGGATCTTCATGTGGGTCGGTTTCCGATTCCTGCGCCCAGAGCGACGCCGTGGCCAACATGCCGCAAAGCAGGCCACCCATGAACCAGCGGACACGGGCATGATTGAATACGGTCGACATGGGAAGCGGCTCCCGAGGAATGTTGGCAGCTGGGCGGGGTAGGGTGGTCGCGCCACCTTACTACAGAATACGTCTTCGGCGAGGTGCTGTGGCCGTATTCTACGCTCAAGATCAACAAAAAGCCCAGGGATGAGCATCCCTGGGCCTGGTGTTTTTTGGTTGGGCGAGCGGCTCCGGGCGGAGCGATTAAACGTCGATTTCGACATCGCTGGAAGCCAGATCGGAGTCCGACACGCTATCGAGCAGACGACTCCAGTCTTGCGGACCGCGATTGAACTCGCCCCGTTTCTCTGCCTCGCGCTGGCATTCGATGCACATCACCGCGTAGGGCAGCGCTTGCAAACGAGCGAGCGGAATGGGTTCTTCGCACCCTTCGCAGCTGCCGTAGTTGCCACCACGCATTTGTTCCAGCGCGTTTTCGATATGTGCCAGTTCGCGGCTTTCCACTTCGGCAAGTTGCGAGCTGATTTCGTCTTGCGCCGAGTCGAGCGCGGCGTCCACGACATCGCCCGAGGTCTGACCGCGCAGCTCTTTGAGCATGCTCAAGTCGCCTGCCAACGCTTGTCGGAGCGCGTCACGTCTCTTGATGAGTATTTGCCGGAGGGCCAGGATTGCGTCTTTGCGTGCCATGGTTGGTTTACCTTCGTAGTCCGATCCGCCTTGCTCACGCTGGCAGCCCTGCCTGCGCTCATGGGGTTTCATCGAACAGAATCTTAGGGAGTGCCTCTTCCTTTCCATGAATTCCCTAGGTTGCCTCGCGTGCAACTGCCCAGCGGCGACTGATCGCTTCCGCGGCAACCAAACTATACTACGCAGCCCGGCTACTACTGGCCTTAAAATAATGGGTCTTCCGCTGGTGGGTAGCGGTAGACCGCAAAGGCGTCGTAACCGATGGATGCGATTTGGTTTGCTGCTGAAAGGTCTGTCGCCGCGCAAGGTGGTTGTGGGTGTTCGCGATCGTTTGGAATTTCGAGCGCGGACACTCTTCCTGCGAGACTTCCCGAGGCGCTGTCAAGGGGGGTGATACCTACACAAGCCCTCCGCCCGGCAAGGTCACCTTCACTTGTCGCCTCCGATAATCGTCATAAGCGGCGACGAATTGTAGTTGTTTCCGTAAGCTGGTCGCAATTTTCCCGATTTTTCCGGTTTTGAGGGGGGAGCAGCAGCCTTCCGACATCCCGTTCTTTGACGCCAGCATTCTAGCAACCTAAACCTGAGTGGGACTTTGCGCCTGCGGTTCCGCCGTAGGCGCGTTGCTTCCCCGTGGTCAATCGCGAAAGACATTGCTAAAGACGAGAGATGCCATGACTGGTTCGCCTGTTTGCGAAACGCCTGCCGGAACGAACGTCGGAGAACTGACTCTGCGAATCCTCGGTTCCGAACACGACGGTCGAATTCTACGCATTCAAGCGGCCAAGTGCACCATCGGCTCCGGCAGCGATTGCACGCTGCGGCTGCGAGCTCCCGGCGTGCGCGACCTGCACTGCCTGATCCTGCGGGGCCCAGGCGGATTAGCGGTGAAAGCCTGGTCTCGCGATACCCGCCTGAACGGCAGGGGCTTTTCCGATGCTCAACTCGTCCCAGGCGATCGATTGACCATTGGCCCCGTCGAACTGGAAGTGTTGACGACCGGGGCGGCACCGAGCGATCGGTCGCCCGACTCGGTCGATCAGCAGCTCCGTTGGCAACGCTTGGAACGAACCGCCCGCGAAGAAGCCCAGCAACGCGCGCAATTGGCTGAGCAAGTCGCCGAACGGGAGCAATTCGCCGCCGAGTTGCAACAACGCTTGTTGGAAACGGAGGCCCTGGTCGAGAAGTTGCGACAGGAAGCGTTGGCAGCACCTGTTGCTTCGGCTCCGCCGGAGATCGATCCCGCGGCGCTAGCGGAATTGGAAGCGATCAAACATCAGGCGGAGGAGCTAGCGACGCAGTTTGAAAAGGCGCGCAAATCCTTCGCGGGCGAACGAGACGTTTGGCAAGTGGAGCGTGCGCGGCTGGAATTGGCCGCCTTGGAAACCCAGCAACAGCTTGACGAATTGACGACGACGCTCCGGCAAGTTCGCGACGAGTTCGCACAACGGCAACACGCTTGGGAGGCTGAGAAATCGCATCTGACGGCCGACTTGGAGAAATTGCGACACTCGCATCAGGAATTGATCGAGAAGGAGCAAAAATCACGCGAGGCGCAAATCGCGATCACGCATTGGCGCGAGCAATACGAGGAACAAGTTCGCTTGGTCGCCGATCGCGAACGACAAATCGCCGAGATGCACGAAGCGGGTGCTTCAACCGCCGACGAAAAACAACAGAAACTGCGCAAGGAGTTGGAAGCGGCCGCGCGCGAGCTCGATGCCGAAACCGAAAAGCTCTTGGTCGCCGATGAAGAATTACAAAAGCAACGCGCAGATTGGCAAGCCGAATGCGAAAACTGGGAGCGCGCTTGCGAACAGCATCGTGCCGAACTTGACAATCAAGCCGCGGGTCATGCGGAAAGGGAGCAAACCCTGGCGCGGGAGCGCGATGAACTGGCCGCTTGGCAAGCACGCTTGCAACAAGAACAAGAGTCG
>JBGSHH010000974.1:0-5425 GCA_041752355.1 Pirellulaceae bacterium
AAAAGGTCTATGGCATTCCGCCGGAGCAAGTAATCGGTTCGATATTCAAGACGAAATACGAATTGATCGACGATAAGCCGACCCTTACGATCCTGCCCGAGATTGAATTCATCGACGATAAGGCTGGCAAGCCGGTGGGAATCCATGCCTTTATCGGTCACAAGCCGGCAATGTGTTTTGGCAACTCCGATGGCGACTATGAAATGTTGCAGTACACCACCATCGGTAGGAAACCAAGCTTCGGCTTAATCGTCCATCACACCGATGCCGAGCGCGAATACGCCTCCGACGCGCATCCCAAGAGCAGCGGCAAACTTGTTGTCGCGCTCGAAGCCGCTCCCAAACGCGACTGGTTCGTGGTCGACATGAAGAACGATTGGAAAGTGATCTTCTCGTCCCCGAAATGATCCAAACCTTACACTTCACCCGTTGGAGCTCGTGTTCTCCTTGATACGTTTCGCGACGATCGCTTGCGCCCGTGCCGATGGCGATATTAGCTTTGCGTTTGCAGGCGGCAGGAGAAGTGTTGGATCGTTCAAATTGCGTCTCAAAACGGGACATGTTAAAAAATCGGAGAGTTTTTCACCAAAATGGCTGGAACCGGCGTTTTCGTCCATTCGCACGGTGGTCGCATTCCCGACTTGCGAGTATTCCATTTCGTGATAAATTTATGAGTCTTCGCGGCAGGGAACACGCTTCCCTCTTGCGAAGGGTTCGGCGGCGTAGCTCAGTTGGTTAGAGCACCGGCTTCATAAGCCGGGTGTCACCGGTTCAAGTCCGGTCGCCGCTACTTGTTGGAAAGAGATTGATCGCCTGCGCGTGCTGCAAGTCCGGCATTCGCAGGCGTTCTTATTGCGCTGCCCCTATTTGCGCTGGTTGCTGACGTCCGCTAAAATGCCACCGCTACACTTGATTCCAATCGCCGCTCCAAATGCCCAGTACATGGGGACGAAACCAAAATGCGACTTCTTTGTTGGGGATTGACGTTGGTACTCGCCGCTGGGATGGGGAATTTCGCAACGGCGGCGGAAAGCGAACTAGCGCCAGCGCTTGCCAAATTGCGTGCCGTCGGACCCAAAGGGGCGGGACATGAGGAAGCAACCGTCGCCTGGAAAACGGTCGCGACGAGCAAGCCAGGCGAATTGACAGCGGTGCTAGCCGCGTTCGATGGAGCCAATCCCTTGGCGGAAAACTGGCTGCGGGCCGCCGTCGAAGCGATTGCCGATCAAAATGCTGACAAGCTCCCCCTGGCTGATTTGGAAGCGTTTTTGAAAGAGACCAAGCATTCGCCGCGTGCTCGCCGGGTGGCGTATGAGTTGATCTTGTCGAAAGAACCAGCCGCGAAGGAACGGTTGCTGCCTGGCTTTGTGAACGATCCCAGCTTGGAATTGCGTCGCGATGCTGTAGAGAAGGCGATCGCCACTGCAGAGGCCCAACTCACGGCAGACAAAAAGCTAGGCATCGCGGCTTATCGCGTCGCCTTTGATGCCGCGCGCGACTTGGATCAGGTTAAAGCGACTTCGGAGAAGTTGAAATCACTGGAACAACCGGTCGACTTGCCGGGACACTACGGCTTTCTAATGCAGTGGCAGCTGGTCGCGCCGTTCGACAATCGAGAAGGAAAAGGCTTTGACGTGGCCTATCCACCGGAAGCAGGTGTGTTCGATGCGGATGCCACCTTCGCAGGCGTGGGTGGTGACATTGGCTGGATGGAATTCACCACAACCGATGACTATGGTGCGGTGGACCTGAACAAGGCCCTCGACAAGCACAAAGGTGCCATCGGCTACGCGTATACGGAATTTAAGTCCGACAAAGCGCAGACCGTCCAGTTTCGACTCGGTTGCATCAATGCCAACAAGCTGTGGGTCAATGGCGAATTGGTGTTTGCCAATCATGTCTATCATGCGGGGCAGAACGTCGATCAGTACATCGGCACCGCTAAACTCAAACCTGGCAAGAATACGATTTTGCTGAAGATCGCGCAGAACGAACAAACCGAGCCTTGGGCGCAAGATTGGACGTTTCAATTGCGCGTGTGCGACGAAGTCGGCACGGCGATTTTGGCGACGGATCGTGCGGCGAACAAAACGGCCTCGGCGAAGTAACGACACATTGAATGAATTGAGGAACTCACGATGCAGCGTTCACTGGTTCTATTGATGGTGCTCGTCGCGTTGCCGCCGTTGGCGGGCGCCGATTGGCTGCAATTCCGCGGCACCACGCATAATAGCGTGGCGACCGGTAAGTTGCCGCTCGCGTTTGATATCGCGAAAAAGTCGAACGTCGCCTGGCAAGCCGATTTGCCCGGACGTGGACCGGCCAGCCCGATCGTGGTGAAAGATAAAGTCATCATCACCGCCTCCGATGGACCCAAGCAAGAACAACTCTATGTGCTGGCGTTCGACGCCAATAGCGGCAAGCAACTATGGCGTCGCCAATTCTGGGCGACAGGTCGTACGTATTGCCATCCCGAAAGTGCGAATGCGGCACCTTCGCCTGCCAGCGATGGCGAGCGAATTTTTGCGTTCTATTCGTCCAACGATTTGATCTGCCTTGACTTGGCAGGCAATCTATTGTGGTATCGCGGTTTGGCCCACGATTATCCCAAAGCAGGCAACGATGTCGGCATGGCTTCGTCGCCTGTGGTGGTGGGCGACACGGTGGTGGTCCAGGTGGAAAATCAAGGCGATTCATTCGCCGCTGGCATGGATACGAAGACCGGCGTGGAGCGTTGGCGGATCGCCCGCAGTCCCACCGCGAACTGGTCTTCGCCCACTTCGGTGAAGACCAAAGACGAAGGCGAACTCATTCTCTTGCAAGATGGCAGCAAGCTAACGGCGGTTAGCCCGAAAAGTGGCGAAGCAAAATGGTCGTTTGATTTGCCCTGCAGCGAAACAACCTCGACCACCGTTGTCGGCGAGAAACTCTACGTGCCCGCCAATGGTGTGACGGCGCTGGATGTGGAACAAGGCTCGGGCACGCCGAAGTTGCTTTGGGACTCCAACAAAATCGGCACCAGTGGGTCCAGTCCTGTGGTGCACAACGGTCTTGTTTATTCGGTTAATCGGGCAGGCGTGTTGTCGTGTGCAAATGCGGAGTCGGGCGAAGTGGTGCAACAATTGCGGCTGAAGGGGCCGGTATGGGCGACCCCCGTCATCGCGGATGGACACTTGTATCTAATTAGCTTTGAAGGGCTGGCCCATATTGTGAAACTCGCGACGACCGCAGATGGCAAAGCGACGCTCGTTGGCACCGCAGAATTCGGCGAGAAGATTCAAGGTACGCCCGCAGTCGCGAACAATGCCATGTTCGTGCGCAGCGACAAGCATTTGTGGAAGATTGCCCAATAGCATGGATTCCGTCACGATCGCCACCTGTGGGCCATTGCACGCGACGATTCGCCCTCCTGGCTCAAAGAGCATCACGAATCGAGCCTTGATCTGTGCGGCGCTGGCCGCAGGCGAGTCGCAGTTGCGCGGTGCCCTCGATAGCGAAGACACGCGCGTCATGGTCGAGGCGCTGCGGCAACTCGGTTTGGAATTGTCGGTCGATGTCGAAGCCGCCACGATTGGCGTCAAAGGTTGTGGTGGTCGGCCTCCCATCGACCGCGCGGAACTATTTGTCGCCAATAGTGGCACCACAATCCGCTTTCTGACTGGCATGCTCGCGGCCACCTACGGCAGTTATCGCTTGGATGGCATCGCGCGGATGCGTGAACGGCCGATCGGTGATCTATTGGCAGCGCTCAATGAGCTTGGCGCAAATTGCCATGGCGAATCGCCGAACGCCTGTCCGCCTGTGGTATTGGAAGCCAGTGGGCTCATCGGGGGCCAGACGCATATTCGCGGCGATATCTCCAGTCAGTTTCTTAGCGGGCTGTTGATGGCGGCTCCCTATGCCGCCGCTAACGTGGAATTACTTGTGGATGGCGAACTTGTTTCGCAACCTTATGTCCACATGACGCTGAGCGTGATGCGGTCGTTTGGCGTGAACGCGAACGCCGACGATTTAAAGCGCTTCATCATCCCCGCGCCGCAGTGTTATCGCGGCACAACTTACGACATCGAGCCGGATGCCAGCGCGGCGAGCTACTTCTGGGGCGCGGCGGCGATTGCGGGCGGGTCGGTCACCGTGGAGGGCTTGTCGCGTCAAGCGTTGCAGGGTGACGTAGCATTTGTTGATTGCTTGCAGCAGATGGGTTGTCGCGTCGATGAAAGCTCAGCGGGTATTACGGTCACTGGTGGGAAATTGCGTGGCATTGATGTGAACATGAACGCAATCAGCGACACCGTGCAAACGCTCGGCGTGGTGGCTCTGTTCGCGGAGGGACCAACCACCATCACCGGCGTGGGACATATCCGCCATAAAGAGACGGATCGCATTGGGGATCTGGCCTGCGAACTTCGCAAACTCGGCGGCATTGTCGAAGAATACGCCGATGGCTTGAAGATCATACCGGGACCGCTGCAGGCGGCCACGATCGAAACCTATAACGATCACCGTATGGCTATGAGTCTCGCGCTGGCTGGCTTGCGCATTGGTGGCGTGGTGATCACCAATCCTCATTGCACCGAGAAAACCTATCCCAACTTCTTCGAGGATTTGCAGCGCGTTTGCTTGGGATCTTCGCCCACGTGAATCAACCTGCTTCAGACTACGGCAATGTTGATTTGCGTACGGGCATAGCTTGCCCGTCGACACGTCGCGGGCCATCATCGACCAGCTTCATGGGGACTTGCTTGATCGGTTCGACCTTCGCCTGACACTGGCAGAACTGGCTGGTGACGGAACCGGGGGTGCGCTGCCGATGGTGGCAGAGTGGACATTCCCACACACGGCGAAAATCGTATTTGAGTCGTTCGTGAGGTCCACGCATGGTGTCGATTCCATCATTGAAGTTGCTGTCGGGCGCTGCCGCAGAGGCGACCTTGTTGGCAATTGCTGGTTGCCAGGACTCGAATTGCACGCGCCTACCGCCTGCCAGTGTACTGAGTTTGACGGCTAATCTTCCCAGCGCCTCGGTCGCCTCGCCTGCATGATAGAGAATGCAGGTCCCGTTGTCGAACGTCAGCTCGGCATCGAGAACCAACATGTCGCCTTGGCTGGCAGCAATAAAATCGCGCGCTTGCTGGAGAAAGTCGGCGGCTTGAGCCCGCAATTCATCGAGTATCGAATCGTCATTCTTGCCAAGCGCCCGCAGCAACTCGCCAGCGGGACGTTTGTGGTCTGTGCTTGCCAGGTCGCTCGCCGTGACGAGTATCTCACCCACTTCCTGGCCGCGATCGGTTTCGACCAGGACGCGATCGCCCCGTGAACAAGGCACTTGCTCGAGCGAGCCAAAACGCCCTACATGACCCGGCACGCCGTACCGCACCAGGTAGCGGTGGATATCGGCCGACGCCTCCCTGAGGGGAGCCAGATC
>JBGSHH010000975.1:0-5055 GCA_041752355.1 Pirellulaceae bacterium
GCGCACCAAGCGGCCGTCGAACATTAGTTTTTCATCGCCGGTTGTTGGTCACGTTGCCGGTCGTGACCAGCTGCTGATCAGCGGTATCGATATGGTCGCTAGCTACGATCCCGCGACGGGGAAAGAACTTTGGACCACGCCTGGCACCACGGCGGCAACCTGCGGCACGATGATTTGGGAAGGTGACACGGTCTTCGCCAGTGGTGGCTATCCAAAAGCCGAAACGCTCGCAGTCAAAGCCGACGGCAGCGGCGAAGTGCTCTGGAAGAATCGCCAGAAGTGCTACGAGCAATCGATGATCCTCGTCAGTGGTTATATCTATGCACTCACCGATGGTGGTGTAATGTTTTGTTGGCAGGCCAGCGATGGCAAAGAAATGTGGTCGCAGCGCTTGCGAGGGCCGGTCAGCGCTTCGCCAGTATTCTCAGGCGGAAACATCTATTGGGCGAATGAACTGGGCGCGCTCTATGTGTTGAAGCCCAATCCAGCCAAATTCGAAATCATCGCCGAAAACCAACTTGATTCCGAAGCGTTCGCCAGTCCCGCGATTGTCGGTGGCCAAGTCTTCCTGCGGACCGCCGCCACCACCAACGGCCAGCGGCAGGAATACTTGTACTGCATCGGCAAGTGAAGATTCCTATTTCGCGAACTCCTGGCCGCGCATGCGATCGAGGATGTTTTGGGTGATTTTCTGCGCGCGTTCGTCCGGCCCTTGAGGCTCTGTGTAAACCTTGGGACGCACATAGCCTGGCGGCGCGCTGATGGCATCGGCCCACCAACATGTTCCAGCGTTGAAAACAAAGTTTCCTTTGGGACCGGGATACACGGTGCCGGTGTGCGTTCCGCCATTGAGCATCTTGGGCGCACTCTGCGTCGGCGCGGTGGCTACGATTTCCAGTCCGGGAATCGGCGCCGGATCGCCATGCCATTCCCAGCCGATCAAACCAGGAATGCGATCTCCTTGCTTCATGCCCGTTCCGCGATAGATCCAATGCTCCGGCAACGTGCAGACCCAATCGGCGCCCCCTGTGACGGGCCCCGTGCTATGGGCACCGATTAGTTCGTTGGCATAGGGCCGCTCATGCTTCAGCGACTTCATCTGTTCGAACTCTTTCGTACCGCCCGGTGGACCAAAGACACCGACGCGCTCGAAGGCCGTCAACGCATCATTGAAGACAATCCGTCCGCAAACTGCATTGCCGGAAAAGAACGCCACACTGACGCCTGATTTGATGGCGTCGCGAACGTGTTCGAACATTTCCATTGTCCAGTATTCATCGTGCCCCACGCTAAGAAAGCCCTTCGCGCGCAACAAGCCCTTGGCATCGCGATGCGTGTCGAGGTTGGAGATATAGGTTACGTCATAACCATGCGACTCCATCCAATACGCCAGCGGGTACTCCCAGAGGAACCATTCACCGGAACCGGTCGACAACGGAGCATCCAAGATTTGACAATACTTGCCATAGGGACGGCGATAACTAACCTGCACGCCGCCACCCCAATACCATTGATGTTCGCCGTTGTCGTACAGCGAGAACTGTTGGGGCCAACGGTTATACGCTTGCCAGGTGTTGTCGCTGCACTGAAAAATGAAGTCGGACTCGCGATCATCGCGCACGATGAAGATGACGTAGCTTTGCCACCCGTCGCGCTCGGCTGTCAGCTTGCCGAGATACACACCACTCAACCAGTCTTCGGGGATCTTAAAATCCGCGCAAGGTTTCCAAGCACATTCGCGCAAGCGTTTATCACCCACAGGCGGATCGGCTTGTGTCTCGCCTGCAAAGGGTCCGAGTTGTTTCACCAACCGCCCTCCCGCGCCACCATAATACCCCATGCGATAGATATCGAGCGTAAACTTAGAAGGTGGATTGGTGCTGACATGGAACGCAATCGTGTCGCCCGCCTTAACGCTCGCCTGCGAGCAATAGCCCTCCATCCAGGGCGAGCGGTACTTGGTTTGCGGATCAATCTGAGTTTTTGACAACATCCAGTCGCGCGTTCCGGAGCGTGCGTTTTCCGCCTGAACGCGTGTCGAGACCTTAGTATCCGCAGAAAACAACAGTTGCGGAGCAGTCGCCGAGATGGCCCCCAGGCCAGCCAAACCTTGGACTGCGATGCGTCGTGAAATGGGTTCCATGGAATCACGCCCTCTGAGTTTACCGGTTGACACACTGGCGCAGTATACTGCCTTTCACGTCGTCTCGCCCTCCTTGCTTCTAATGGGATTTACTTCGATGCTCTCGCGCCCAGATATCATTAAGAAGTTTCGTGTCCGCTCAGGCAAGAAGTTTCGACTTAAGGATCACGATCCCGATTGGGATGGTGACGATACTATCTCCAAATCCAAGCGCAAGGCCCAAGCAGAGGAATTGCTCACCCAGGATGTCAGCGATCTCGCCGAGGCGCAGGAGATGCTGTATGCCGATGATTCGTGGTCGCTATTGGTCATCTTTCAAGCGATGGATGCAGCTGGCAAGGACGGTACCATTAAGCACGTCATGTCTGGCATCAATCCGCAAGGCTGCCAGGTCTATTCCTTCAAGCACCCATCCTCCGAAGAACTCGACCATACCTATCTTTGGCGCTGCATGAAGGCCTTGCCAGAGCGTGGGCGAATCGGCATCTTCAATCGCTCGTACTACGAAGAAGTTCTGGTCGTGAAGGTGCATCCCGAAATTGTCGCAGGCCAACGGATTCCCGATACTAAACCCTCGAAGTCATTCTGGAAGCAGCGATACGAAGACATCAATAACTTCGAGCAACACCTCGCACGCAACGGCACCGCAATTGTGAAGATATTCTTGCACATCTCGAAGGACGAGCAGCGCCAGCGTTTTCTGGATCGCATCGATGATCCCAACAAGCATTGGAAGTTCTCGCCCACCGACATGGCGGAGCGGGGGCATTGGGATGCCTACCAAGAAGCGTATGAGGAGTGCATCGAAGCCACGAGCACCGATGCGGCGCCGTGGTATGTGATCCCCGCCAATCACAAATGGATCTCGCGCGCCGCCGTGGCGATGATTCTCACGGAGACCATTCGAGGCTTGAAGCTGAAATGGCCGGAGGTGAGTGACGAAAAACGTGCTCAAATCGAGGCAGCGCGCGAGCAACTCCATCGGGAATAGCAACCACCCGTGTGTCGTTGCCGAAAAGAGACCCGCACTCCGAGCACCCCCACCTTCAGCTAGGCCAACCACCTTTTATCGGTAGAAAATAACCGTATATTTTGCATAATCTGCATAGTAGTTTATTGCGGTAATTTTGTTTTCTACTAATTTAACGGTTGTGGGGGCCAAGGCATCTTACGCACATTCTCGTCGCGATGCCCCTTCTTGCGACGATGCTGGCCTGCATCTTTTTGTTTAATCATCCGCGCTAACCGTCCCGGGTGCGCCATCACTGCTCTATTTCGCGTTGGAGTCCTCATGTCGCCGCTGTTTTCCTCTCGCCGCGCTGCATCGTCTCGTCGCCCCACTTTGAATCGTCACCGTCGCAATCGTCGCCTGGCAAATCTCGAACGACTCGAATCACGCAATCTGCTCGCTACGTTGTTCTGGCAAGGAGATGTGGATACGAACTGGAGTAACGCTGGCAACTGGGCGGGCGACGCCGCAGGAACGCTCGCTGGCGCGGTCCCACAATCCAGCGACACCTTGGTCTTCAGCGGTGCGAACGTCGGCCTGGTCAACTTCACGTCCAATAACGATGTCGCCGGTTTAACCAACATGACGTTGGAAGTCACGGATGCATCGGCCGCTGGCGACTTCACCATCAATGGCACACAGTCACTCGGCTTGTTGAGCTTGACGAACAATCTCACGACGGGTACGGCCACGACCATCGCTGCACCTCTAACCAATGCTGCGGGTGGCGCAATCACCAACACCGCAGGTCAGCTGAATATCAACAGTACGCTCAACCTGTCGGGTAACTTGCTGACCGTCAACGCGACTGGCAATGTCGCGCTCAATGGCGTCATCAGCGGCGCAGGTGGCATCACCAAGAGCATTTCCGGTACGTCAGCTAGCGCCCTGCGAATCACTGGTAACAACACCTATGCCGGCGTGACAACAATCAATCGCGGCGTACTGCAAGTCACCAATTCGAACTCCTTGGGTGCCAGCGGCGCAGGCAATCAAACCATCATCAATGGCAACGATGCAGGGACCAGCACTTTTTTGACGCTCGACACAACCGCCGCCATCAATGTTCCTGAATCGTTGTTTCTAGCGGCAAGTGCTACGGGTCGTGTAACCGTGACAAATGGTGTGGCGTTTAACAACACACTGAGCGGACCTGTGGATGTCTCTAGCACGGGAACCTTGGTGCAAATAAATTCCACCAATAGTTCTGGGTCGATCACATTTACTGGCGACATCTCGGGCAACATGACGAATGGCGCGCTGCTTTTCTTGCGTGGCGGATCAACGAGTGCCAACAATCGACTCCTAGGTAGCGTAAATCTCGTCGGCGGAAATCTTGCCAAGACGGATGCCGGTTTATGGGTAGTTGGGGCAGCCGGCAAAACCTATTCCTGGCCGACGCTGCAAGTTGCCGTGGGCACAGTTCGTATTGCTGCGGCTAACGTTTTGCCTGCGTCAGGTACGATTCAAATGGGTCAGAATGACGCCAGCGCACCTTTGCTCGATCTCAATGGCTTCAGCCAGTCAACGTCCGGAATTACCTATCAACTGACAAGTGGCGCGGCAACAATTAGCACGGGTACGGGCACGCTCACACTCAATGGCGACATTACAACTTCAGGCAACGGGGCGTTCGTTCTCTCCGGTTTGCTCGACTTGGGGGGTGCAGTACGCACCTTCAACATTGCCGAGGGCACGAGTACCACGGATCTTAACGTCACCGCCAATATCTCCAACGGCGGAATCATCAAAGCCGGTGCTGGCCTTTTAGCACTTGGCGGCGCGAACTCCTACGCCGGCAACACGGTCATCAACGCCGGTGTCATCCAAGCTAATAGCAACACGGCGTTAGGTACCGGATCGGCAACGGTTTCGAATGTCGCTGGCAGTCGCCTGAACCTTG
>JBGSHH010000976.1:0-1846 GCA_041752355.1 Pirellulaceae bacterium
GGATCAACAATCGTTGATACAATCCGGCGGTAGGCGGATGTTGCCACGTTGTCGATGCGAACAAAGGACCCGCGATGCTTTCGATTCTGGGGAAGTCCAAACCGCTGTGCAGTGGTTACACACGGCGCGAACTGCTGACCATCGGCGCGCTGGGACTAGGTGGGCTGGCGCTGCCGGATTTGCTGCGGGCGGAAGCGGCGCAAGGGAAGTCCGGTTCCAAAAAAGCGATCATCATGATCTATCTGTGCGGCGCGCCACCGCATCAAGATATGTTCGATCTGAAGATGGACGCGCCGGTGGAAGTGCGGGGCGAGTTCCGGCCCATTTCGACCAACGTCAACGGCATCGAAATCTGCGAACATTTGCCGCGCATGGCGAAGATCATGGATAAGCTGGTGCCGATTCGCACCGTGGTTGGTTCCCCCAATGGCAACCACGATTCGTTCATTTGCTATACGGGTCGTTCGGTTGATCGGCAACCGCCTGGAGGTTGGCCGTCGGTCGGTTCGACGCTTTCCAAACTCCATGGCGCGCGTGATGCCGCCGTGCCCCCGTTCATCGGCTTGGCTCCGACCACCGGACATCCGCCCTATGGTTCGCCTGGGCATCCTGGTTTCTTGGGACCAGCGCACTCGGCCTTTCGTCCCAACGGCCAAGGCAAGGGGGATCTCACGCTCAATGGCATTGGTGCCGATCGATTGCAGGATCGGCGACAATTGCTCAGCAGCATGGATCGCCTGCGGCACGATCTGGACGCTAGCGGCAGTTTCACCGGTTACGACGCCTTTACGCAGCAAGCACTCGGCGTGTTGACCTCCAGCAAGCTCGCGGCAGCGCTGGACGTCACACAGGAAGACGCCAAGACGCGCGAACGCTATGGCCAAGGTGATTCGCGAAACTACGGCGATGGCGCGCCGCGCAATCTGGAACACTTCTTGATCGCGCGTCGCCTGGTGGAAGCTGGCGCACGCTGCGTCACGCTCAACTTCGGTCGCTGGGACTTCCACAGCAACAACTTCTCCGAGTTCAAGAACACGCATGGCCCGCAGTTCGACCAAGGCTTTAGCGCACTGGTCGAAGATTTGCACGAGCGCGGCCTGGATAAAGATGTTTCCGTCGTCGCCTGGGGTGAGTTCGGTCGCACGCCGATCATCAACAAGGATGCCGGTCGCGATCACTGGCCGCAAGTGGGTTGCGCAGTGTTGGCCGGCGGCGGACTTAAGACAGGTCAAGTGATTGGTCGCACCGATCGACTCGGCGGCGAACCGATCGATCGTCCGGTCCATTTTGGTGAAGTGCTGGCCACGCTCTACCGCCAATTGGGCCTTGATCCCAATCAAACCACAGTCAAAGATCTTGCCGGTCGCCCGCAGTACCTCGTCGATCAACATCGCCCCATGCCGGAACTGATTTGATCCCGCCGAACTAACCCGCCTAACTACTCGCTCATATTCAGGAGTGTCCCACCATGCAAACGTATCGTTTCTCCGCTGCGTGGGCGCTATTGCTCGCGCTGGCCGCTAGCGCAACAGCGCAAGTGCCGTCTGCTCCCGGCGATTGGCCGCAGTGGCGTGGGCCCAATCGTGACGGCATCAGCCAAGAGAAAGGACTGCTCAAAGAATGGCCCAAAGCGGGACCAAAACTGTTGTGGCAAGTGGATAGCGTGGGCGCAGGCTATTCTTCGGTGGCAATCAAAGGAGATCGACTCTACACGCTGGGGGATATTAACGGCGTAGAACACATTCTCGCGCTCGATACCAAAGATGGCCGCATTATCTGGGCGGTGCAGCCTGGCATGGCCAAGGAATTGCTCGCCACGCGCGTCGCCACGGAGATGAAGCAACTC
>JBGSHH010000977.1:0-2595 GCA_041752355.1 Pirellulaceae bacterium
CCGTCGAAGGATATGTCTGTCTAGCTGGAGAATCCGTGGTGTGTGCTGCCTGGGCGACGATGTTCTCAGGCAACTTGGCGGGAACCGCTTCCGGCCTGGCGATCGTTGGTGACTCGGATGTACAGCCGCCAAGTGCCAGCAGCGACAAGGTTGCATATGCAAATCTGAAACTAAGTCGGATTCTCATCGCCGTTTCCCTCGTGGCAACAACAAGCCCATCAACCCGCCTTCCGTAGCGTCGCCGCTGGCTTCGTGAGCGATTCCACAATTCGTGTCGTGGAAATGCCATCGACTACACTCGTCACGCAAACCTTGCCACCGTAAGCTGTGACGATCTCGTGGCCGACGACTTGATCGGTGGTGTAGGTGCCACCTTTGACCAGCACATCGGGGCGAATGGAGCGCAACAGGTCGCACGGCGTGTCGTCGTCGAACACCACCACAAACGCCACCGCCGCCAAGGCCGCCAACATGGCCGCGCGATCTTGCTCTTGAATCACAGGGCGTTGTGGCCCCTTAAGCTTCCGCACACTGGCATCGCTGTTGACGCCGACGATGAGCAGATCCCCCAGCGCTGCGGCTTCCGCGAGATAGGAAACATGTCCCACATGCAGCAGGTCGAAGCAGCCGTTGGTGAAGACGACCTTTTTACCTTGACGACGGGCTTTGTCCGCGAGTTGCGCGGCTTGATCGACGTTGCCGACTTTATGTCCGCCACTGCCGCGCGCGGCGAGAATGTCGGCGCGGATCTCACTGCGCGAGAGCACCACCACGCCGGGATGCTCGACTTCGAGTCCGCCTGTGACATTTGCTAGACGAACGGCATCAGCCGCCGATGTGCCGCACGCTAAACACAACCCCAGCGTCGCCAGCACCATGTCGCCGGCACCGGTGATATCGAACACGCTGCGGGCTTTGGTCGGAAAGATTTCGCCTTGGCCGTTGTTGGAAACGAGCGCCATCCCTTCGCTATCGAGCGTGATGACGGCATGCTTCGCTTGATAGTTGGCACAAACTTGTTGACCAGCGGCCAGCGCGTCGTCACTGGTGCGAATGCGACGGCCGAGGGCCCGTTCCGCTTCGACCCGATTGGGCTTGATCAGCGTCGCGCCGCGATAGCGATCGAAGGTGCCGTCGCGAATCGGATCGATGAGCACCGGAATCTCCTGCTCATGTGCTGCCGCGATCACCGCCTGCAACACACGCGGCGTGCAGACCCCTTTGGAATAGTCGGAAACCAGCACCATGTCGCAGCGATCGAGGGCCTCGACCAGGCCAGTGATGAGTTGATCTTCTAGGCGAGTTTCGATCGGCGTGGTGACTTCATGATCGACGCGGAGAATCTGGCTGGGATGTTTTGCCTGTGCCCGGCCGACGAAGCGTTCTTTCATGGTTGTGGGACGTGTCGGATCGACCAGCAACAGTTCGTGATTAACGCCGGCCTTATCGAGCATTTTGCGCAACGCCGCGCCGGCCTCATCGTTGCCCACCACGCCGGCGCAAAGCACTTTCGCTTCCAGGCCGCGCAACATGTGACAGACATTGGCGGAACCGCCGAGCAGTTCCTCGCGGCGACTGGCACGCAGCACGACGATGGGTGCTTCCTGGCTGATCCGCTCGGCTTCGCCGTGGGTGTAGCGATCGAGAATCACATCCCCCAGCACCAACACGGTGGGATGCCCCAAACGATCCAGCACATCCAGAAGGTCGCTCATGGTTCTTCCTTGAACTGTGGGGTAGGCTTCCAGCCTGCCGACAAAGAATTCTTGCCGCTGATTATGGCGCGATAGGCGCGAATCACCAAGAGCAACGACTGCTAGCAGTGCCGGATTCTTTGGACGGTACGAAGCGGATTGCCGTTCGAGGTTTGCACATGGGAAGCTATAACTTATCGCTCCTTTACTCGTTGTTCCGCGAATGAAACGTCCAACCACCAGGACACTACGTTCGCGGAGCGAACAGCGACGATGCATTCCGCTAAAGCAACAAGGCGCAGCATGTCCCGTTACGCACTTTTTGATCGTTCCCGCATCGAACTTCGCAATTTGCGCGAGCGAGGGCACGACATGCTGGCAGCGAATGTCTGGCCACTTGAAAAGCAGGTCGCACCGTTTGAACATCCGGAGTTTACCCAACTCATTACGGCGATTCACGCCGCCCGCGCCGCGGATCGGCCGGTCGTGTTGATGATGGGGGCGCATCCGATCAAGCTGGGGCTGTCACGGTACTTGATCGATCTGATCGAGCGCGGTCTAGTCACGCATCTGGCGACCAACGGCGCAGGCATGATCCACGATTTTGAACTCGCGCTGGGAGATGGCACGAGCGAAGATGTGCCGAAGTGGATTCAGCGCGGGCAGTTTGGTTTATGGAAGGAAACGGGGCGATTGAACGAGATCATCGTCGAGGCGGCCGCGCGCGGTGAAGGACTGGGCGAGGCGGTCGGTCGCGTGATCGAAGACGAACGCCTGCCCCGTCGCGATCTGAGCCTTGCCGCCGCTGGTTATCGCTGCGGCGTGCCGGTGACTTCGCATGTCGGCATCGGCAGCGATATTATTCACGCACATACCAGTTGTGACGGTGCAGCGCTGGGCG
>JBGSHH010000978.1:0-2015 GCA_041752355.1 Pirellulaceae bacterium
CGGATTAGTGGCAGTTGAGTCAACCCTGCCGACGCAAGACCAGATTTGTCGGATGACTAAATAAGGAGCAACCTGAAAGCATCAGGAGGCTCGTTAAAGAGTAAGCCGACGTGATCGAATGCCTACGGGTGTTCGGTCACGTCGGCTTTTTTCGTTGATAGACACACTCTTATTCCGTGTGAAATGAACATGAAAGATCACGTCTATAAACTCGTCGAACTCACCGGAACCTCGACCACTTCGATCGAGGACGCAGTTGAGAAGGCCATTCAACGAGCGCATAAGACCGTCAAGAACCTGTGCTGGTTCAACGTGGTTGAAACTCGCGGCAACATCGTCAAAGGGAAGGTCCAGTACTGGCAGGTAACCGTCAAGGTCGGTTTCTCCGTGGAAGACTGAGTACGAATAGATCACCTCAAAAAAGAGCTCGATATGAATCCACTATTGATTGTTGTCTTGATCGTGCTGGGGGTGCTAGGCGCCTTGGCATTGCTGGCCGCGGTGTTCGGAGTCGGCATCCATAACAAAATCGTCTCGCTGCGCAACCGTTTCAAGAACGCCTACGCGCAAATTGATGTGCAGCTCAAGCGGCGCTACGACCTGATTCCAAACCTGGTCGAGACCGCAAAAGGTTACATCCAACACGAGCGCGGCACGTTCGAAGCCGTCATCGCTGCCCGCAACGCCGCGATGTCCGCCAATACGAGCGCCGCCGCCATCAGCCGACAACGGGAATTCCTGGCAGATGCATCCTCTGTTCAGTTTACCCGCAATCCCACGGGACTCTCCGGGGCGCTGCACAAAATCGGCGGTGCCGGCTCGCGGGTGGAGTCCGCCCACGCCGGGGAAGCCAGTCACATGTTCTTCGGCAATGGCTTGGGGAAACCGTTGCTTGGGATGCTCGCCACCCACCCGCCGCTCGAAGGACGCATTCGGGCTATCGTTCCAGACTGGGACGGCCAATACAAGCCAACCGGCGTCACGGCAGAAATGGCCCCGCTTGCGTCCAAATTCACGACAACGCAGTAACAAGAGAATGACAACCACCACACATCAAAGGATTCCAGCCATGCAAGACACGAAATCCGTTACTAAAGACCCGATTTGCGGAATGACCGTGGACGAAGCAACCGCTCTCCATGTCGAGCGCAATGGAAAGACGTTCTACTTTTGCAGCGATCATTGCAGGCAAAAGTTTCTGTCCGCGCCCGCAAGTGCCAATCCGGAAGAGAAGCCGGGTGGTTGCTGTGGATAACCAGGTGAAGCGCGACCCGATAGCCGCAATGCCCGCGTCGGACAAATCGATTTACACGTGTCCAATGCACCCGGAAGTGCAGCAGGATCATCCCGGCGATTGCCCCAAGTGCGGCATGGCACTGGAACCGAAGGCAACGACTGCGGGCACGGATGATGAAGAGAACACAGAACTGCGCGACATGACAATGCGGTTCTGGATCGGCGCGGCGTTGACGTTGCCGGTGTTTGTGCTTGCAATGGCGCACATGATCCCAGTGCTTGGCAAACAACCTTGGGTGACGGGAGACATTTCGCGCTGGATCCAATTTGCGGTCAGCACGCCCGTCGTCTGTTGGGCGGGTTGGCCGTTCTTCCAACGCGGCTGGCGCTCTGTAGTGACTCTTCATTTGAATATGTTCACGCTGATCGCCATCGGCGTGGGGGCCGCGTTCCTCTTTAGCGCAGTGGCGATGCTCTTACCCAGCCTGTTTCCACCGACGATGCAACACGATGGAAAGGTTGCTATCTACTTTGAAGCCGCCGCGATGGTTGTTGTGCTAGTGCTTCTCGGCCAAGTACTCGAACTGCGCGCCCGCAGCCGCACAGGCAGCGCCATCAAAGCGTTGCTTAACCTTGCTCCGCCCAGGGCGCGACAAGTCGCACCTGGGGGCGATCATGAAGTCCCGCTCGATCAGGTGAAAGTCGGCGACCGTTTGCGCGTGGTTCCTGGCGACAAGGTACCCGTCGATGGCGAAGTGGTCGAAGGTCACTCCAGCGTG
>JBGSHH010000979.1:0-5512 GCA_041752355.1 Pirellulaceae bacterium
CGCCAGCGCGCAACCGGTCGAGCTTTCCGTGATTGGCACCACCGGCGTATGGCTGCGTGATGCGTTTCGCGACATGCCCGCCTGGCTGATTAGCCTCGTATTTCATTTGGTCATGCTGACACTACTAGGCCTCGTCACCTATGGCGATGAGGAAGAGGATCGCTCGATTGTCCTGTCGTTGCGCAATACAAGTGAGATTCGCCGCGAAGGGGATGATGTTTCGTTGAAACCCAGCGAAGAAGTCGTGTTCGATTTGCCGGTGCCGGACAAGATGACCTTGGACGATCCCAAGACGCGGGAAGTAATGGTCCGCGCCGATCAGGACGCCCGGGAGTTGCGACTGGATGCCAACGCGGTCGATCGGCAACTCCCCGATTACAACGCCGTGAAGGACTCGATTGGCAAAGGGGGCACCTCCTATTCGCCGCTGCTAGCGCGCGATCCGCGGGTCCGTGTCGAAATGGTGAAGGCCGAAGGTGGCACGACACTCACCGAAGCCGCCGTGGCGCGCGGCCTGCGCTGGATCGCCAAGAATCAACATGAGGATGGCCGCTGGAAACTACATTCGCTCCCCTATGCCAACGGTGGGCAAGGGGGAATCCAAAGCGATTCCGCCGCCACCTCGCTAGCGTTGCTGCCATTCCTTGGCGCGGGGCAAACGCATTTGGTCGGCATGTATAAGGACAATGTCTCCAGCGGATTGCGTTGGCTGATTCAGCAACAAAAGGCCGATGGCGATTTGCGCGGAAACTCGCACGGCAACAGCGGTATGTACGCGCACGGACAAGCGTCGATCGTGCTCTGCGAAGCCTATGGCATGACGCGCGATGAGATGTTCAAGGAACCGGCGCAAAAGGCGATCGATTTCATTGTCGCCGCGCAACATGCTGGGGGTGGTTGGCGCTATAGCCCCGGCGAAGCAGGCGATACGAGTGTCGTGGGTTGGCAATTGATGGCGCTCCAAAGTGGTCGCGCGGCCGGTTTGAACGTGCCCGAAGCCGCGCTCGAAAACGCCAGTCACTACCTCGATTCAGTCGCCTCCGAGCAAAAATCGCGGTACGCTTATCAGCGTGGTGCCGGAGCGACGCACGTGATGACCGCCGAGGCGTTGCTCTGCCGCATCTATCTCGGCTGGAAGAAGGACGAAGTCGGATTGGCGAGCGGCATCAATTGGCTGCTCGACGAACACCTCCCCAAGAAGCACAGTCCCGACATCTATTATTGGTACTACGCCACGCAGACGATGCATCACTTCGGGGGCCCGCAATGGGATCGCTGGAACCTGCACATGCGCGACGTATTGGTCGGCTCGCAAGAACAATCGGGCCGCAACGCCGGCAGTTGGGATCCGCAAGGCCCCCATGCTTCGGCAGGCGGCCGTCTTTACATGACTTCGCTCTCGGTTTGCACGCTGGAAGTCTACTATCGCCACCTGCCTGTCTTTCGGCAGCTGGATATCGACTGAGGCATCGTCGTGTTCGCTCCGTGAACAACGACAAGGGAAACGTCTGGTCTGCCCGCAATGCTAGTAGCGAAGTCGCGTTCTTCGCTAGCAGACCTGGCGAGTTTGCATATTTATCTGCAGCTCGAACCGAATTCACCTTGCGACCGTATCAGGCTTACGGTATTTCTACGCCGCTTCATGCCACCGCAACGGATGGCGGGGTGTGAAGGCTCATCTTTCTCCGGCTTTAACAACGGCAGTGCACGTGACGGACCACGGCTCACAACTTGCCCAGCGCCGCCCCATCGGGTTTATTCCCGGGTTGGTAGGTGCTTTGTTTATTATGGTGGTGGCGGCGATTAGCGTCACTGCTCAAGCACCCAACGACGCGCCGCAAGGTCCCGCGCTGGCCGCGCCGGAACTGGCACCCGTCGGACCGCCCCGCCTGATCGCCGATGTGCGTATCGTCGGCAACAAAGGGGTGAGCGAAGCCAAAATCTATGCGCAAATTCGCACTCGCAAGGATCGCGAGTTCGATCCCGAGTTGCTCCAAGGCGACGTGCGACGACTCAATGGCACCAGCTTCTTCCGCGATGTGCGGACCTATACCGAAGAGACTGAGGCGGGCATTATCGTGACGTTTGAAGTTTTCGAACGTCCCACCATTCGCTACTTGAAGTTCGTCGGCAACCGCGGCATTACCGACAAGACTCTGGAAAAGAAGTGCGGCCTGAAGGTGAGTGATTCGCTCAATCTCTACTCGGTGGAAGAAGGCCGCACCAAGATCGAGGAGTTCTATCGCACCAAAGGCTACACCAAGATTCAGGTTACGATGCTGGAAGGAGACGATCCCAAGGATCAAGGGGTCGTGTACGTCATCAACGAAGGCAACCTGGAACGCATTGGCGCCGTCGAGTTCGTCGGCAACTCCGATGAGATCGCCACCGATGGCCGCCTCAAGACACAGATCGAATCCAAGCCTGGCTTTTTGTACTACTTCTTCAAAGGCCGCGTCGATCGCAAGAAGATCGATGCCGACATTGAAAAGCTCACGACCTACTATCGCAGCCTCGGCTTCTTCCGCGCTCGCATCGGTCGCGAACTCGACTACGACGAATCAGGCAAGTGGCTCACCCTGCGGTTTGTGATCGACGAAGGGCCGCGCTATGTGGTGCGCAATGTTTCGGTAATTGGCAATGAGAAGTTCGATGCCGAACAACTGCGCGAAGAATTGCAGCTCAAATCGGGCGAGTATTTTAATCTCGGCAAGATGAATCGCGACGTTTCCACGCTGCGAGATAAGTATGGTGCCGAAGGGCATATCTATGCCGATATCGCCGCCGATCCGCGTTTTCTCGAAGAACCAGGTCAACTCGATTTGGTTTACAAAGTCAAAGAAGGGGATGTGTACCGCGTCGGCAAGATCAACGTGCATATCGGCGGTGAGTTCCCTCACACGCGGCAGAATGTCGTGATGAATCGCTTGTCGATTCGTCCCGGTCAGGTGATCGATATTCGCGAAGTGCGGAACAGCGAACGACGGCTCAAAGCGTCGCAGTTGTTCAAAGCCGATCCGCAGACTGGCGACGAGCCTAAGATCATCATTCCACCACCCGAACTCGACGAAGCGCTCGCGCGTCGGGGCGGCAGCACGGTTCGTGGCCAAAGCCCGGAGGAACCGCCGGGGATGCGTTACACCGTGAATTCGCAAACGAAAGAAATTGATATCGACGTTGTCGTCAACGAACTGGATGATGCCGCCTACTGGGAACCGCTCGCCCCTGCCGAGCAGCGGTTGCGTGAACCGGTCTATCGTGTGCCCGCGCAGCAGTGGCAACCGGAGTATGGTTCGCTCCCGATGGAATAGAGCGATCGCGATCAAGATGTCGGATGTGACGGAACGGATAACTCAGGCGAGTCGCCTGGGATTCGAGGGAATGAAAGCAACTACATGAGCATGCCGCGTTGGTTCATTTCGAGCAGCTATCTGATGCTGGCCATCGCTAGCGCCGTCGGCTGCGCCGGAGGGCCAACCAATGCTCCCTATGGTGATTCGCTTCCCGTGGATATGGCCGTGCCGCCGCGCAGCACGCCGATCCAGCCGACCAGCAATCGTACGGTCGTGCGTCAGCAATCGCCTGGAGGCGAAGTAGCGCCAGCGGTGGCCGAGTTCGACAACGCCGCGCCCGGCTCCAATGGCCTGTCGCGCACGCCGATGCGCCCTTCCGGCGAAGTGCGACAAGTGCAATTCGAACAAGGCCCGCCGATCGCCCCACCACCGAACAACTTCAACGCGCCCGGCAATAACATTCCCGCTAACAACGGCAATGTGGTGAACAATCAACCAGTCTTCGTGCCGCCGGGTGGAGGCCAACCGCTCCCCGCGCCGCCGGAGACGCCGATCTTCGATCCCGCCTGGCCGGGCGTGACAGGACAGGGAAGTGTCGTGCCGCCGACGCGCGATATCGATGTCTACGTCGAAGAGACGCAAACTGGTCGCTTCATGTTTGGTGTCGGTGTCAACTCCGATGCCGGCGTGTCAGGCAACATCGTGATCGACGAACGTAACTTCGATGCCTTTCGCGTGCCGACGAGTTGGTCGGACTTCACCAACGGCTCAGCCTTTCGCGGTGCGGGCCAAGGCTTTCGCTTGGAAGCGGCCCCCGGCACGCAGGTGCAACGCTACTTGTTCACGTTCACCGAACCGTATTTGTTCGACACCGACGTGAGCGCGAGCATCAGCGGCTTTTACTTTAACCGCATCTATCAAAACTGGACGGAAGAACGTTTAGGTGGACGCTTGGGTCTGGGCTATCGCCTGGCTCCCGACTTGTCGGTGGGCGGTACGCTGCGCGCCGAAAACGTCAACATTTCCAACCCCAGCACGCTGGGCGTCGCGGCGCTCGATAATGTGCTGGGCAACAACGACATCTACTCCGGTCGCGTG
The DNA here is from genome assembly GCA_041752355.1 of Pirellulaceae bacterium. Taxonomy (GTDB): domain Bacteria; phylum Planctomycetota; class Planctomycetia; order Pirellulales; family Pirellulaceae; genus JAEZGD01. Next base: position 4,392 of record JBGSHH010000979.1, read on the forward strand.
AACATCACGCACGACACTCGTGACTTGCCTTTTGCGCCGACGCAAGGTCACTACCTCGACTTCTCCTTCGAGCAAGCCTTTGGCGAGTTCAGCTTTCCTCGCGCCGAAGTCGACGCCCGGAAATATTACTTGATTCGCGAACGGCCCGATGGTTCGGGACGGCACACCGTTGGCCTGACATTGCGAGTGGGTGCTTCCGGTTCCGATACGCCGATCTTCGAGAATTACTTCGCAGGCGGTTACTCGTCGATGCGTGGCTTTAACTTCCGCGGTGCTTCGCCGACGGAGATGGGCGTGCAAGTGGGTGGGCAATTCAAGTTTCTCGGCTCGGTCGAGTACATGTTTCCGCTCACCGCCGACGACATGATCAAAGGCGTCGCGTTCTGCGACTACGGCACGGTGGAAAGCGGTATCGAGTTCAACAGCGAGAACTTCCGCGTCGCGCCTGGTCTGGGTTTGCGAATCAACATCCCCGCCCTCGGCCCCGCCCCGCTCGCCTTCGACTTCGCCGTTCCCGTGGCCCACGCCGACGGCGACAACATCCAGAACTTCAGCTTCTTCTTCGGCTTCGGCCGGTAGGCCTGCCCCTACCAGCCCGCCGCGCCAGCGCGGGAAGAGTTATGGTGACCCCATCCCAGCGCCGCGGAGATCGGTTGAGGTTCCCGGCCGGGTGACCTGGGGGCCCATGGGGCGCGACGTCTGGCGATCTCCGCGGCGCAATGCCAAACCGACCATACCCCTGTCCTCGCTCGCGCTGCGGGTTGGTGTTCATCACGCTCCGCGTGATGCCGCTGGATGTTGACTTTTGAGGGTTACTCGCTGGTCACACCATCTCCCTTCGGCGAATTTAGGCGAGTATCCATCGGTTGGGGCGTCACACGACATCACGCGGAGCGTGATGAGTACTATGCGCCTCGCTAACGCTGTGGATTGGTGGCGAAATTCCTGGAATTCCTTTCCCAAAAGTGACCAAAGGTGTCACGACGCTAGCGTTAAATACACGCGGTGTTGCACACTCACTCAGAGCCTATCCGAAAAGTTTGCCCTTGTTTTCTGCGGGTTACGCTGCGGTGCGGTAGTGGAACGCCGGGCGTGGGGTGGGCGCGAGACGGCGGAGCATC
>JBGSHH010000980.1:0-3929 GCA_041752355.1 Pirellulaceae bacterium
ATGGGCATTCAGATTCACTCAGGCGATAACTATCGGCGCGTGGTGGAATTGATTCAGGCGGGCGCGATCGGTGGCGTGACCGAAGCCCACGTTTGGGTCGGTCGCACTTGGGGTTGGCAACCAACAGCCGAAGACGCCCGCAAGTATGGCGATATTGTCTTCAGCAACGAACGCCCGGAAGGCTCCGCGCCGGTTCCCGCTGGACTCGATTGGGACTTGTGGCTTGGCCCCGCGCCAGCACGGCCCTTTCACAACGTCTATTTCCCTGGTCCAAAATGGTATCGCTGGTGGGATTTCGGCAATGGCACGATGTCCGATCTCGGCAGCCACTGGAATGACTTGCCGTTCTGGGCGCTCAAGTTGCAATCGCCACTCACCATCGAAGCTTCCGGCCCACCTCCGCATGCGGAGATCGCGCCGGCATCGATGCAAGCGACCTACGAGTATGCCGCGCGCGGCGACATGCCGGCGGTGAAACTCACCTGGTATCAAGGACAGAACAAGCCAGCGATTCTCACCGCCGGCGGAATTCCTGCTTGGGATAGCGGCGCGCTGTTCATTGGTGACAAAGGGATGTTGCTCGCCGACTACGGTCGTCACGTCCTGTTGCCGGAGAAGAACTTCGTCGATTACAAACGTCCCGAGCCAACCATTCCCAAGTCCAAGGGTCAACACGCGGAGTGGCTGCACGCTTGCAAGACCGGCGAGCCCACCACGTGCAATTTCGAGTATTCCGGTTGGCTGACCGAAGCGAACCATCTGGGCAACGTCGCGTATCGCGTCGGCAAGAAGCTCGAGTGGGATGCCGCGAAACTCAAGGCCACCAATTGCCCCGAAGCGGATAAGTTCATCAAGCGCGAGTATCGACCTGGCTGGAAGTTGGTGTAGCTTGTTCGTCGCTACATGGTGGCAGTATGTAGGCTCCGCGAGCCGAGCGGAGTCTGGCTGGTGGTGGCCGCACGCGAAGAGTTTGCGATCTTGCGCGATGTCGCGCCAGGATCGAGAGTGCCTATTGGGCGCGGCGTCCAGTCCTAGTCAGGCTCGGCTCACCTGACCTACTTGAACGTCCGCATTTCCCACGGCAAAGGCGATTCAAACACCTGCGGCGTGCCCAGGACGGGATGATCGAAACCCAAGCGCCGCGCATGCAAGGCAATGCGGCGATAGGGCCAGCGCGTGGGTGTGTTGCGACCATAGCGCGTGTCGCCCAGGACCGGATGGCCCGCTTCCGCGAAGTGGACGCGAATTTGATTGCGCCGGCCGGTCTCGAGCCAGACTTCCACCACGGTGGCGTCCGCGAGTTTTTCGAGTTCGCGATAGTGCGTGATCGCCAGTTCGCCTGTTGTCTCGTCGTCGGTGGAATAGCGATTGAGATCCTTATCGGTCGCCAGATACGAGCGGAACGTGCCCGATTCCTCCGCTAGATGTCCCGCCACCAGCGCCACGTACTTGCGCTCGGGCTTGCGTTGCTCGAATTGATCGCGCAGCGCTTTGGCGACATCCAGTCGCTTGCCGAACACGAGCAAGCCTGACACACCGCGATCGAGACGATGCACCACGAACGCTTCGGCACCGGTGCGATCGCGCACCAGCTTGCGACTCAGCAGGGAAATCAGCGTATTGGCCTCGCGCCGGGGCGTGGGAACGGTCAAAAGCGCCGGCGGCTTGTTCACCACCAGCAAGTGTTCGTCTTGAAAGATGATCTCCAGCGGCGCCGACGTTTCGCCACGCGCGGCGGGAGCTGGCTTCACTTCCGGTTCGTACGCGACCTCCAGGCGATCGCCTGCCTCGAGCATCGTTTGCGGACGAGGCACCACGCGGCCATTGACGCGCACGCCGCCATCGTGAATGATCTTCACCGCTTGCTGCTGACTGAGCTTCAGCAACTGCTGCACGACGCTTTGCAGTTTGCGAGCGGGTTGGGGCAAACGGTCGGAAACAACTAACGATTTTTCAATCAAGGGATGGCTCTGAGTAATGAATGTGTTTTAGCCGCGAAGGCGATAACCCAGTTTGGTCAACGTTCCGCGGATGCGTTCAAGATGCTGCCCTTGAATCTCAATCACCCCCTCGTGCAACGACCCGCCGGCTCCGCAAGTGTTCTTCAACTTGGTGAAGAGTTCGGGCAACTGACCTTGCTCATCGGCCAGGCCGCGAATTACCGTCACCATCTTCCCTTTCTGACGCTTCTCGATCGCGAGCTTGGCCGTTTGCTGCTCAGGCGGAATCTGTGGTGGAACTTCAGGCGGACAGGTACACTCCGCGACGAGTTTCTCGCAGCGCTCACAACGTGGCGGGCGATCAAAGGGCGTGCCTTCAAACAGACGCATGGGAAGTTGATGTGAGAGGGCAGGGGAGGTCTATTCGTTTGGCAACAAGCGGAGCGACAACAGTCGCACATCGCAAACTTGCTGGCCGGGGCTATCGGTGGCGGTGAGCTCCAGCGAGGTACGACCGGCGGGAAGTTCGAGCGTTCCCATTTTCCAGGGACGAAAATCCTTCACCAGCGATTCACTGTCGCGCGGCACGCGATCGTGGTTGTCGCCAACCAGCGGCGGGTCATGCGCCACCGTGATCTTGCCCGCCAACTTATGTTCGTTCGCCGCCAATTGCACCGTCGCGCCGAGATCTTTCTCGCCGCAGGTGTAGTATAGCACGACTTCGTATTTTCCGGCGGTGGCAACTGCGACATCCCAGTGGATCGCATCCTCCTTGCTCGTCCAATTCGTCAGAAAGGAACAGTTGGGTGCCCGCGCGCTGCGGCGAATATTGCCTGTGAACGTGGCGTCGCGAGCAGGGAGCATCGTGAGCGGCAATTCGCGATAGCCCACGGTAAAGGGGCGATTGTCCCGTTTGTTCGCGAGCACTTCGGATCGGAAGCGCTGCACCACAGCGGCATGTTCGGCCGCCACTTTCGGGAACGCGGCAGCAATGTTTTTCGTTTGTCCCGGATCATCGACCAGGTCATAGAGTCGCCCGGCGGCGTCCAGGCGATAGCGCTGCGAGCGAGCGCTCACTTGATTGCCCCAGGTGGAAACAAGCATGCGATCTGGCTGCGGCGTGGATCGACCTGTGAGCGCCGGGGCGAAACTGATGCCATCCAGCGGCAAGTCGCCGACACGTTTCACGCCGGTCAGGTCACAGAGCGTGGGAAGCAAATCGATAGCACCTGCAATGGTCTCCACTTGGGTGTTGGCGGCGATCCGCTGGGGATAGCGAATGAACAGCGGCGAGCGCACACCACCTTCATCCGTCGAACCTTTACGCCCCTTCATACCACCATTAAAGCGAAAGCTATTGGGTCCGTTGTCGCAGAAATAGACGACGATGGTCTTCTCTGCCAGCTTCAACTCCGCGAGCTTATCCAACACGCGCCCCACGTTCCAATCGATGTTCTCACACATCGCCAAGGCGGCGCGCGTGAAGGCGATGTCTTCCTGCTGCGGTCCCTGAAAGCGATCTGGCAACTCGGCCGCTTTGAATTTGTCGTAGAAACGATCAGGCACTTGCATCGGCGAATGCGGTGTATTGAAAGCGAGATAGCAGAAGAACGGTTGCTCGCGTTGCTGGTCGATGAATTTGATCGCATGGTCGGTGATGTCATCGGCGAGAAAGCCGCGACCGGTCACCGGTTCGCCATTGTGTTCCAGCGGCGCATCGAAGTAGTCGCCCCAATGGCCAGAACAGAAACCATAGAACTCTTGAAAGCCGCGTCCTAGCGGATGATACGGATATTGCGAGCCGTTGTGCCACTTACCGAAACCACCGGTCGCATAGCCACCAGCCCGCAACGCATCGGCCAGCGTCTTCTCCGACAAATCGAGCCGTTCCCCTCCCGAGGTCACACCGCGCACGCCACCGCGTGGATGGTAGCGACCGGTCAGAAACTCCGCCCTGGTGGGTGAGCAAACAGGGCAAACGTAAAAGCG
>JBGSHH010000981.1:0-12002 GCA_041752355.1 Pirellulaceae bacterium
CGCGGCGCTGTTGCTGGACGACGATCAGCTTGCGGCGGTGCGTGTCGTCGGCGCGATTTTGCGCCGCGATGCGGAAAGTGTCCGCCTGGCCTGGCCCGATTTGCTCGCCGCGCTGGCGACGCGGCCCCTGCTGTACGTGCCGCTTTCCAAAGGTGGCAGTCCGCGCGATATCGTCACCACGCGCGTTCGTCAGCGCACCATTCAAGACTTGCTGTCGTGGCTGCCGCGCGTTGGATTGTTGACGGAAACATGTCTGTTGATCGAGACGGCGCGCGAGATGGAACGACACAATCCAGTCGGTCCCGGCGCCGTGACGGAGTTCGATGAGCTCTTCAAAATTGGCTATAAATCGCTAGTGAGCAGCCTCGTCACTTCCGCCTCGTCCTGGGATGAAGACGAAGAACGCGATGCCAGCGATGAAGCGGTGAACCTGGTCAATTGCCTGGAACAACTGACGGAATCGCTGTTGGTGAGTTGGCTGGCGCATAGTCGCACGCTGCGGCTGTCGGTGTTGGAAAAAGTCAGCGAAAAGCAGGCTTGGAATCGGCTTGTCAAATTCATTGAGAGTTACGGCGGCGACTTGTTCACGCAGCGCTTTCTGAATATGGGCAACATCCGCGCGATCTTGCATCAAGGGGTCGATGCCTGGCTGACGCAGATCGAAGAGGATCGACCTGTCGAGTCCGATTTTAAGTTTCTCGATGCGCTTGAGTCGGGCGAGTTATCGCGGGCCGAAGCGATCGAGCATTTGTCGCTTGTGTTGGAAGCGGTGGTCGAAAACTACGCGGAATATCGCGATTACAACAGCACCACGACCCAGTCCGATCGGGGCGAATTGCTCTATTCGCTGCTCGATTTTCTCCGCCTGCGCATGGCCTATGATCGCATCAGTTGGAACTTGCGGCCGGTCGTCTGGGCGCATGAGATTCTGGTGCGTCGCAATCAAGATCGCGCTGCCCGCTCGTGGCGCGCGGCGCTGACCGATCGCATCAGTCAAGAAGCCGATCGCTATTTGAAGCAACTGGCCGAACTGCAACGCAAATATGCCATGCGGATGCCCACCGTCGCCGATCGTCTGGCGGAGCGCTTTGTGCAACCACTGGCGATCGATCGCATCCGCGCCTTGGTCGAACCGGCGATCGAAGAAGCGCGGCAGGGTGGCCCCCATCCCAAGTTCGATCTGCTCGATGAAGAAACCTCGCTGCTCACTATCGAGCCAACCGGTGTCGGGCTCGATTTGCCCGCCTGGTTGATGGCGCTCGAGGAAGAAGTCGAGCAAGCGCGCCGCCCGGCGCATGAAAAGAACGACCAATCGCTCAGCGCGATCATTCCGTGCGAACCGCTTTCGCCTGACGAGGTGGAACGTCAACTCGACGAATGGTCCGAGCGCGGCGATAAGGAGTCGTAATTGCTCATGCCGCGCTTGCTGCTCATCATTCCGACACTCGATCGCGGCGGTGCCGAAAAGCAACTCACGCTGCTCGCCTGCGGGCTGCAGCAGCAAGGCTTTGACGTGCATGTTGCCTGCTTAACGCGTGGTGGCCCGTGGGAAGCGACTCTGCAGGCGGCCGGCGTTCCAGTCACCATCATCGGCAAACGCTGGAAGGTCGATCCCCCCGCCTACTTTCGTTTGAAGAAGCACATCGCCGCGCTGCAGCCGGACATCGTGCATACCTGGCTATTCGCGGCCAATAGCTATGGTCGTCAGGCGGCCAGTGCCGCAGGCGTGAAACATATCCTGGCTGGCGAGCGCTGCGTCGATCGTTGGAAAGTGTTCTACGAACTGGCCATCGATCGCCAATTGGCCAAGCGCACCGAGCGGATCATCACCAACAGCACCGGCGTGCAAGAGTTCTACGTCGCTCAAGGCTTGCCGGCGGAGAAGTTCGTGGTGATCCCCAATGGCATCGAACCGTTCTCGCCGCCGGAGAACAATCCGCGGGACGCTATTTGCGCGGAACTCGGCCTTGCGACCGACGTGCATCTGGTCGGCGCTGTGGGGCGTTTGTGGCCGCAGAAGCGGGTGAAATATTGCATCTGTGCAGCGGAACTGCTGAAAGTCGTGCGTGACGATGTGCATCTGCTGGTGATCGGCGACGGTCCACAGCGCTGGCGACTGGAGCGTTACTGCCGTCAGGTCGGCAACGACAACAAGGTTCATTTTCTCGGCGAGCGTCGCGATGTAGCGCGCATCCTGCCGCACTTGTTTGCGTTGTGGCTCGCCAGCGGCTATGAAGGACAATCCAACGCCGTGATGGAAGGGATGGCTGCCGGACTGCCGGTGATCGCCACCGACATCCCTGGAAATCGCGATTTGATCGTCCCCAACGAGACCGGTTACCTGGTGCCTGTCGGCGATCGCGCCGGTTTCGCTCGCAAGACACAAACGCTGCTCAAGGATCCCGCGCTGGCGGCGAAACTTGGCGCGGCTGGCAAAAAGCGCATGCTCACACAGTTCAGTATCGATCAAATGATTGCTCGTCATGCGGAGTTGTATCGTTCGTTATTGTAGTTGTTTTCAAAGCCTGCTGCCATGAACAAAGCCTTCACGCGCGAGCCCGATAGCGACGACTACCGTTGCCCTCGCTGCGAGACGTTGGGGCAGGATGTGGCCCGCGAAACCTTGGAAGCGTTCGCTCCGGCGGCGGCCATCGAACTTCTTGCGCCTGGCGTTTGTTACTGCCCGACGCCGACGTGCGAGGTGGTCTATTTCGACGCTTTCGAGCGCGTGATTACCACCGCCGAACTGCCGCGACCCGTCTACCCCAAGGATCCCGATGCGCCGATTTGTCCTTGTTTTGGCGGCACGTGCGACGAGATTGAACAGGATCTGGCGGAAGGAAGCGTGCTGCGCGTGCGGCGGATGGTCGAGCAAGCCAAGTCGCCCCAAGCGCGTTGTCAGGTGATGACTCCGAGCGGTAAATCGTGCGCCACCGAAGTGCAGCGCTATTACATGCAACGCCGCCAGCAGTGATGATATACCTGCCCAACTCCCAGTTTTTCCAACCACTCCTCCTATCCACGCTTCCCCATGTGCGGCATCACCGGCGCTATCTGGAACGATCCGCGATTGGCCATCGAAGAGCCGACGCTGCGGCGCATGACCGACGCCATCGCGCATCGGGGGCCCGATGATGCGGGCTACTACTACAGCGAGTACCGCACGCGCGAACCGTACGAAGCCTCGCCTGGCGTGGCGCTGGGCCATCGACGGTTGTCGATTATCGATCTGGCGGCGGGGCATCAGCCACTAGCGAACGAGGATGATTCCGTGTGGATCGTCTTCAATGGTGAGGTCTATAACTTCGAGGCGCTGCGCAATCGGCTGGAAGGTTCCGGCCATCAGTTTCGTACGCATAGCGATACCGAAACGATTGTTCATCTGTATGAAGATGAAGGGGTGGAGTGCTTTCGCCACCTGATCGGCATGTTCGCGATTGCGATTTACGACGTCAAACAGCGGCGTTTGATTCTCGCCCGCGATCGGCTGGGGAAGAAGCCGCTGGTCTATCGGCACGAGGAAAATCGCCTGCTGTTTGGAAGCGAACTGAAGACGATTCTCACGGTTCCCGGCGTGCCGCGCGACCTCGATCCCGCCGCCATCGACGAGTATCTCACGTTCCAGTATATCCCTCATCCCAACACCATTTTTCGCGATATTCGCAAGTTGCCGCCGGGGCATTATGCGGTCTATCAAGATGGCAAACTGGAAGTGAAGCCCTATTGGCAAGTCGAGATGGCGACCGAAGTGCCAACGACGGAGGCCGCCGCCAAGGAACACTTGCAAACGCTGCTGCGCGACGCGGTGAAGCTCCGTTTGCGCAGCGATGTGCCGCTGGGGGCGTTTCTTTCCGGAGGGATCGATTCGTCGATCACGTGCGCGCTGGCGCAGGATGTTTTGCGCGAACTCTCAGGCGAGCGGTTGAAGACCTTCACGATTGGCTTTCCGGTGCCGGAGTTCGACGAGAGCCAATACGCCGAGCGCGTCGCCAAACATTTGGATACGGATCATCAGACGCTGCAGGTGAATCCTGACGCGGTGAGCATTCTGTCGAAATTGGTTTGGCATTACGACGAACCGTTCGCCGATAGCTCCGCGATACCGACCTGGTATCTCTCGGAAATGACGCGACAGCAAGTCACCGTGGCGATCAGTGGCGATGGCGGGGATGAACTATTCGCTGGCTACGGGCGGTATCGCGCGGTAGCGCTGGCGAGCGGTTTTGATCGCGTCCCCCAGGTGCGGAATTTTATTGCCGCGCGGTTTTGGCAGGGGCTTCCCAGCGGTAAGAGAGATCGCTCCTTTCGGCGTCGCGCTTTGCGCTTTAGCGCCGCGCTGGGGCAATCGCCGCAGCGGCGCTATTTGGAGTGGATCGCCATCTTTCGCGAAGCGCAACGCGCGGCGCTGTATAGCGAGGATTTCATCGAACAATTGCCGGAGAGCGACCCCCTCGCTTTCATCGCTTCCGCCTGGAAGCAAGCCGGTCAGCGCGATCCCGTCACGGCGGCTTCGCTCACCGATCTGGTCACGTATCTACCCTGCGACTTGATGACGAAAGTCGATATCGCCTCGATGGCACATGGCCTGGAGTGTCGCGCGCCCTTTTTAGATCACCGCGTGGTCGAGTTCGCCGCCGCCTTGCCGGTGCGACTGAAGTACCACTGGGGTCAAGGGAAGTACTTGTTGAAAAAGACGTACGCGCACTTGCTGCCGCGCGAGGTCTTTACGCGCAAGAAGATGGGGTTTGGCGTCCCGCTTTCCAAATGGTTCCGCGACGAACTCAAGAGCATGACGCGCGACGTGCTCCTCTCGGCCAAGGCGATCGAGCGCGGGTACTTCCGCCCGGACGCCGTCGAGCAGCTGATCACCGAGCACGAAAGTGGCGACTACGATCACAGTCATCGCCTTTGGGCGTTGCTGTTCTTGGAACTGTGGTTGCGCGAGTGGATCGACGAGTAGCTCCTTCGCCTATATTCAGCGGGAAAAATTGCGCAGAAGTACTTGACATGTCATGTGAAAGTGTGTAAGATTTAGTTAGTATTTAATTTTCTGTTGGTTCAGCAAGGTCGCCCGCGCGAGTGGGACTGCCCCAGGTGCTCAACATGCGTGACCAGGTGGACCATGCTAGAGTACCTCCCACCCCTGCGAATGGGGGATAAAAGGTTATATTTTTCACAAGCTTGCCAGACAGGAAGAATCGCCTTTTTGGGAGGCTTGGGAACAGTTTTGCGGTGGCCTTATCCTTTTATGACAAAAAGAGTTGCGGCGATGCTTGTAGGAAGTTAGACGAGTTTTGAACGGGTGCACGGCGGGACTTGTGAGAATTCGGCCCCACGCGAGTTGGAAGGTGCATCAAGACGGGAGTCACGATCGGTTCCTGGTGGGGCTAATCCTCCCACTTGTCGCCTGAGGGCTTGCGGGCGAAGGTCGAATTTTGCTAAGCTACGAGCTTTCCCCGAACTGTCCACAGTGGATAGGGCGGGGTGAGGCAATCAATCGGCGTCTTTCGGTAGGGAGTTCCCGCGTGGGTGTGAAAAAGTCAGGTCGTGGTCGGCGGAAACTCGGTCGTAAGAAGCGCCGTATGCGCTCCAAAATCCGTCATCGCAAGAAGTAGTTTCCCACCTGGGGAATGTTGAGTTCGGGATGGGTTAGGGAACCCCTCCTACGTAAACGGCGGGTTGCGAAATCCGTCCTACGTCTTTGTTAGGCTGCGAAGCTTGTCCTACGTGATGCGCCGATGAAGCCGCTTAAATTCGTGCGCGTGCGACGACAATTCTCCGCCGCCCGCGATGAAGCAGGTGTGCCGCATATCACCGCGTCTTCCTGGCTCGACGCCCTCTATGGCCTCGGGTTTCTGCATGCGATCGATCGCAGCACGCAGATTCTGTTTTCGCGCAGTGTCGCAAGTGGCACGGCCGCCGAGCAAATCGCCGATCGCCCTGAACTGGCCGAAACCGATCGTTTCTTTCGCCGTGCCGCACTGACGCGCAATCTCGAAGTCGAGGCTCGCGCGCTCGATGATTTCACGTTTTCCCAACTCACTTCGTATTGTGAAGGGGTCAATGACGGACTCGCCGAAGGGGGACGGACCTGGCCGATGTGGGCGACTGGTTTCAAGCCGCAGCCGTGGAATCAGGAAGCCGTGTTGCTGGTCGGTTTGCTGTTGGCCTACGGCGGGTTGGCCATCTCACAGATTCAAGGCGAGCGGTTGCTGTTGGAAATGATTCATGCCAGCGTGAACGAGCAGGGCATGAAGGAACTGTTCGCGCCGCACTTGGACCATGTCGATTTCCAGTTGCTGCGGCAACTTCCGCTGGCCAGCCAACTCTCCGACGACGCCTTGGAGCTGATCACCGATTTGCCGCGCTTGGCGGGCAGTAATGCTTGGGCTGTGAGTCCCAAACGGAGCGCCACGGGACATGCGCTGTTGGCAGGCGATCCGCATTTGGAGATCAATCGCTTGCCAGCGATTTGGTATGAAGCGGTGTTGCGTTGGGGCGATGAATACGTGATGGGCGCGACGCTACCTGGGTGTCCGTTGTTTTCCGTCGCGCGGACGAAATCGCTGTCGTGGGGTGTGACGTATCTCAAGGCGGATACGATCGATTACTTCATTGAGGATTGCCGGGCGGGCGGCGCGACGGGTTGGCAGTTTCGGCGCGGTGATGCGTGGCATGATTTCCGCCTGCGGGAGGAGCAAATTGCTCACAAGCAAGGGGAAGTGGAAACGCTCCACGTCTATGAGAACGATCAAGGGACACTCGAAGGGGATCTCAACGAAACCGGCGGTGGCTATCAACTAGCGACGCGCTGGTCGGGGAACGAACCTGGCTCGGGGCGAGCGATTAAAGCCTGGCTCGAGTTATGCGGCGCGCGGGCGACGCTGCAGGCGATGGAGATTGTCAAGCAATGTCAGCAGCCTTCGCTCTGCTGGGTGTTTGCGGATCGCGAGGGGCATATCGGCCGTCAGGCGGCGGGACTTATTCCGCGTCGCGCTCCGCAGCATACGGGCCTGACTCCGGTGCCGGCGTGGGACGAAAGCCAACATTGGCAAGGTTGGATAGCGCCGCACGATCTGCCCAGCGAGTACGATCCGGCCTGTGGATTTGTCGCCACGGCGAACGAATCGCAAAACGCACCGCGCGCGGCGATGTTGGTGACGCATCCGGTGCCCGACTATCGCTTTCGCCGCATTGTCGAACGATTGAAGGAGCTGCCGCAAGCAACGCTCGGCGATATGCAGGCGTTGCAGTATGACGTCGTCAGTTTGCAGGCCCGCGACTTACTGCAGGTCTTCCTGCCTTGCTTGCCGGACGGAGTTGTGAAGGAGCGCTTGTCCGCCTGGCAATGCGACTATCCACCGCACAGTCGCGACGCCACGCTGTTTCTGCGTTTTTATCGTCAAGTGTTATTGGAAGTGTTCGGGCATTCGCATGGTTTTGGTTGGCGGCGGATGGTGTATTTGATTACGCGGGCAGGCTTCTCGACGATGGTGCTGACGGCGGCCGATCGGATTCTGGCGAAGTCGGATTCGTGGTGGTGGGAAGGTCGCGATAAGTGCCAGTTAATTCGCCAGGCGGCCGAGCGACTCGATACCGCGCACGACCAGCCTTGGTCGGAGATCAATTATTTTCAATTCACCGATCGATTCTTCGGCGGCAATCGCGTCGGGCGGCTGTTTGGATTCGATAGCGCTCGCCTGCCGATGCCTGGCAATCACGCCACGCCATTTCAAGGGCATGTGCTGCAAACGGCGACGCGGGCTAGCACCTTTGCGCCTTCGTATCACTTTGTGACCGACATGGGAACCGACGAAGCTTGGACAAATTTGCCTGGGGGGCCGAACGAAAATCGCTTCTCGGGTCTCTATAATACCGATGTCGGCCGCTGGTTGACGGGCGAATATAAACGCCTGGGCAGCGAAGAGACATAAAGTTTGGACGATTGGGTAGGCAGACATTCCTGTCTGCCTTGAGTTATGCTTGCAGGGCAGACAAGAATGTCCGCCCCTATCGACTGTAGTTAAGCATCATGGCCAAGAAGAACGCGCCGCCGCCGAAGAAACCGGCGGAAAACGGCAAAACCATCAGTGAGAATCGCAAAGCCCGCTTCGAGTATGAAGTGCTGGACACGCTGGAGTGCGGCCTGATCCTGCAAGGGAGCGAGGTGAAATCGCTGCGCAGCGGCAAGGTGATGTTGGACGACGCCTACGGTCGCGTGAAAGATAGCGAGCTTTGGCTGATCGGTTGCGAGATCGCGGAGTACACCCAAGCCAGCATTTGGAATCACGCTCCCAAGCGGCCTCGGCAGTTGCTCGTTCGCAAGCGCGAGCTGCTCAAGTTCGCCCACCGCGCTCGAGAGAAGGGGCTAACCCTGGTGCCACTGCGGATGTACTTTAACGACCGCGGTTTCGCCAAAGTCATGCTGGCACTGTGCAAAGGCAAGAAGCTGCACGACAAGCGCGAAGTGCTGAAGACGAAGGATGTGAAACGGGATATCGATCGGGCGATGAAGCATCGGAGGTAGTCGCGCGGCGGCTTACTTCTCCTTCACCAGGCTGGTCAAATCGCCGAATTTGGTGCTCGCGAGGTCGGAGAGCGAGAGTCGAAGTTTATCCTGCTTTTTGGCAATTTGTTTATTGATCTTGGCGACGATATCGCTGTTGCGATCGGCTAGTTCGTCTTCGATGATCTCGCGAGCTTCGGTTCCTAGGTGCTTCGCCAAGGGGCCGTGAAGCTGGCTCAAGCGTTTGAGGCGAAACTCGACGAGATCGATCTTCGCGGCGGTGACTTCCGGTTCGAGGAGTACATCGGGAACCAGCTGCTTGCCGACATCGAGCTTGAGTTTCAGCGCGCACGAAACCGTCAGCCGCACGCGGGCGTCGGCATCGGCGCTGAGGCTTACCAGTTGTACGCCGCGCTGCCACTCGCTCAAGCGACCGAACAATGCCAGCGGCGCAGCGAATTCGGCATCGAAGCCGGCGCGGCCATCCTCAAGTTGGCGAATGTTGCGAACGACGACGGTCAATTGGTTGGGGTCGGTCACGGTGACGCGGTACATCGTCCAGGTGCCGTGGTTGACCATCTTCCACTTGCGTTTGGTATCGACGCGTAGGCCATCCATCGAGAGATGCAAGCCATCGAAGATGCGGGTTTGCTCGCCCCAGTGTTTTTGCTTTTCGTAGTTGTCTGGCAAGTTCGCTTTGACCAAACTCGTCACCAACTCGCTCAGCCCGGAGTCGCCAGCGTCAAGCGTTAATTCTTGCGCCGTGGCGAGGGAACCCTTCACCAGCAACACCACCGCCACCAATAAGCCGAGCATCCATTTCATTTCGCGGCCTTTCGCATGAGGTGGGGCAGACATACCTCTCTGCCATGTCATCAACAGCCGGATAGACGGGAATGTCTCCCTGGCCATCTGCATACTACGCACGCCTGCCTGTGGGGATCGACAGAAACTGGGTAAAGCTGCACGGATTTTCCTGGCTAGCTTTGCTAGCAGAATGAGTTGAATCTTCCTCCTGTCGTAAGTACATTGATCGGGTGGGTTCGTTGGTAGGGTACACCCTTTTACTGTAGAGGCAGAAATGGCACTGATGCGTTGGACGATTGGCGGCTTGATTGGCGGGTTGTTGGGAGCCGCGATCTGGGCCGCGATTGGCTACGGCACCAACCACGAAGTGGGCTGGATCGCCTGGGGCATCGGTTTCATGGTGGGCATGGGCGTGCGGATGGCGGCACCGGAAGAGGATGGGCCGGTGGCAGGTGGATTGGCGGTCTTGATTTCCATCGGCAGCATTTTGCTCGGCAAGTTCGCTGTCATCTATCTGCTCGTGAATCATCACATGGGCGAACTGCCGAACTACCGCGTGGATAACCCCGAGACGATGATCGCGGTGACTGCCGACGCGGTTGAGGAAGAATTCAAAACCGCGAACAAGGTCGTTCCGCCTGCGCCACAACCGGACAATCCCGATGCGCCCATCGAACAGCAGTACTCGCCGGTGGTTTGGAAAGAAGCCCAGCAGCGTTGGCAAAGTTTGCCGGAGGACCAGAAGCAAGCGAAGACTGTCGAGCATGAACGTGCGACTAATGAAATGATGCAGGCGTTCGTCGGCTCGATGCAGTCTTCGGTGCGAGGGGAGGCCTTTAGCGAAAGCTTCAGTCCCTACGATGCCTTGTGGTTCATTTTGGCTTCGCTCACCGCGTTTCGCATTGGCTCGGGCGCCTCGAGCAACGAGGAATAATCTGCGGCGGAAAGCCGCGAGATTTGGCCTGGGGATTGAGAGCGCGCGAGCGGCCAACTACATTGAGCAGGGCTTCGCTCGTCGCTCTTCTCCAGACAGGCAATTCTGTGACAACGCACTTCTATGCACTGTGGGCTGAACTTCCCTTTTCGCTGGCCGCGCCGTGGGTGCTGCCGGCGATCGCGGGCACGATTGGTCTGGTGATTGGCCTATTGGTCCGATCATCGGGAGCCAAGTCGGGACGGTTCATGCGGGCGTTTACGGCACTTTTGTTGGCAGTTGTCGTCTTCGGCATGTTCAAGTATTGGCACGTCGCCAAGCTATTAAACGATGCCAATCCCACGCAACGCTTCGAGGTCGACAGCCCCGACATCATGATCAGCGTCATGGCCAATGGGGTGAAATCGGACTGGCGCGCTGAAGGCAAGCCGGTGCCCGGCGCAGCGCGGCAAGATGATCCGACAGCGCCGGTGAAGGAGCAGTACGCCGAATCGATTTGGGAGGAAGCGACCAAGCGCTGGGAAGCACTGTCCGAGAAGGAACAACTGGCTCGCATCGACGAGCATCAGCGCGCGGTGAATGAGGTCTGGGCGATTGCCGCCTCGCAAAACGAGCGGACGCTTGACTGGCCAACATTTCAGAAGAGCCTCGTGCCGCTCGATGGTGCGTGGCTAGGACTGGCGGCGGTGTTGGCGGTGGTGATTGCTGCATCACGTGCGAGGATTTCTGACGCAACGCCCGCACAGAATCCAGACGCTTCGCAGCCCGCGAAGTGAGGTTGGGTTCTCATTCGCGGAGCGGTCATGCCTTCTTCTGTGGTCAACTTCGGCGGCAATGTGCGTTTCGCGCCAGCGGAAGTGTTTGTCCCGCGCGATGAAGCGGAGTTGCTGGCCTGGATGAATGCCCATCGCGGCCGTGCGATCCGCGTGATGGGATCGAAACATGCGTGGAGCGGCGGCATCGCCAGCGAGGACTTGCTCGTCGATCTGCGGCATTTGCAAAGCGTCGAGACCGTGCAGGATTCCGTCGGACAGACCTGGGCGACGATCGGTGGTGGCTGTCAGATCAAAACCGTGCTCAAACGCCTTTATGAACAAGCCAACGTCACGTTGCCAGCGCTGGGCTTGATCACGGAACAGACGATCGCGGGTGCCACGGCCACCGGCACGCACGGCTCTGGCAAGCACAGTCTTTCGCACTATTTGGCGGAGGTTCGCGTTGCCACTTACGACCGAGACTCCGGCGAGGCGATCATTCGCACGATTGCTGCTGGTGATGAACTGCGCGCCGCCCGAACCAGTTTGGGTTGCCTGGGAATTGTCGTGTCGGTGCGTCTGTGTTGCGTCGCTCCCTATCAAGTGACAGAAGTGGTCGCGCGCTGTGGTACGGTCGCTGCAGCGCTGGAAATGGAAGTCGATACGCCGCTGCAACAGTTCTTTCTCTTGCCACATTTATGGCGCGTGTATGTGCAACGACGCGTGACCGCCGCGACCGACACGCCACGCAGTTGGCACGCCAGCCTGTATCGCGTTTACTGGTTCTGCCTGCTGGATGTCGGCATGCATTTGGCGATTAAGTTCTTCGCGGCCTGGCTGCGCTGGGGGCGAGGTGTAGAGTTCTTTTTTCGCTGGATGTTTCCGAGCTTGGCGATTCTCGGCTGGCGCGTGACCGATCGTAGCGACAAGATGCTCATCATGGAGCATGAATTGTTCAAGCACTTGGAGTTGGAACTGTTCGTGCGGCGTCGCGACGTGG
>JBGSHH010000982.1:0-2394 GCA_041752355.1 Pirellulaceae bacterium
AAGCAGCAAATCACCGTCAGCGCTACCTACAGCGATGGCTCCGTCCGCGATGTGACGCGGGAAGCGTTCATCGAAAGTGGCAATATCGAGATCATCGCCGCCGATAGCGAAGGGATCGTCACCATGTTGCGGCGCGGTGAAGCGCCCGTGCTTGTGCGTTACGAAGGCGCGTATGCGGCGACCACGATCATCGTGATGGGAGATCGCAGCGGCTTCGCGTGGCAACAACCACCGACCAACAACTACATCGACGAGTACGTTTATAAGAAGCTGCAGCGCGTAAAGATCCTGCCGAGCGAACTCTGCACCGATGCCGAGTTCATCCGTCGGGTGTATATCGATCTCACTGGCCTGCCCCCTACGAGCGATCAAGTGCGAGCCTTCTTGGCCGATCAACGGCCCACGCGCGAGAAGCGCGACGCGCTAGTCGATCAACTCGTCGGCAGCCGCGACTTTGTCGAGCATTGGACGAACAAATGGGCCGACATGTTGCAAGTGAATCGCAAGTTTCTCGGCGAAGAAGGTTCCGTTGCGCTGCGGAATTGGATCAAAGACGCGGTCGCCACGAACAAGCCTTACGATCAAATGGCCTACGAAGTGCTGACCGCGACTGGTTCGAATTTGGAGAACCCGGCGGCTGGCTATTGGAAGACCTTGCGCGAGCCAGCGGAGACGATGGAGAACACGACGCATCTGTTTTTGGCGGTGCGTTTCAACTGCAATAAATGCCACGATCATCCCTTCGAGCGCTGGACGCAGGATCAGTACTATCAGCTCTCCGCTTTCTTCGCGCAGGTGGGTCGCAAGGAAGCTCCCAGCTTCGCCGGGCAACGCATTGGCGGTTCGGCGGTCGAAGGAGCGGTGCCACTGGTGGAAGTGGTCTACGACACCAATAGCGGCGAAGTGAAACACGACCGCACGCAGCAAATCACGAAGCCTTCGTTCCCGTACACGCATGACGACCTCGCGGCCGATAACGCCACGCGTCGCGAACAACTCGCCCAGTGGATCACCTCGCCTGACAATCAATACTTCGCCAAGAGCTATGTGAATCGCTTGTGGGGCTATTTGTTTGGACGAGGTATCATCGAGCCGATCGACGATATCCGTGCTGGCAATCCGGCGACGAATCCGGAACTGCTCGACGCGCTCACGAAAGACTTCGTCGATAACAAGTTCGACGTGCAACATATTTTGCGAACGATCTGCAAGTCGCGCGTGTACCAACATTCGGTCGCTTCCAATAAATGGAACGCCGACGATGAGTTGAACAACAGCCGCGCCGTACCGCGCCGCTTGCCTGCGGAAACGTTGTTCGACGCGATTCATCTCGCGACCGGCGCGATCCCGCACTTGCCTGGCGTGCCAGCAGGCTTTCGCGCGGCGGAGTTGCCAGATGCCGGCGTATCGCTGCCGTTTTTGGAGGACTTTGGCCGCCCCGTGCGGGAGAGTTCCTGCGAATGCGAACGGAGCAGTGGCATGGTGTTGGGACCCATTATGAAGCTGGTGAATGGTCCGACGGTCGCTGACGCGATTGACGATCCCAATAACGCTTTGTCGCGACTCTTCAAGACCGAACCCGACGATCGCAAGGCGATTGAAGAAGTGTTCCTGCGGTTCTTGGCGCGGATGCCGACCGAGGAAGAGATCGCGCTCAGCCAAGACGTATTACATGCCGCTGGCGGCGAACACGAAGCGCTGGTGACCAAACTGGCGGAATACGAAAAGACGTTGCCAGCCAAACAGACTGAATGGGAACAGAACGCCAACAATGAAGTGACTTGGACGCCGCTGGAGATTGGCGAGTTCAAGTCGGCGGCTGGCGCGACCATCAAGAAGCTCGAAGATAAATCGGTCTTGGTCGAAGGGAACAAGGCGAAAGACACCTACACCATCACCCTGTCAACCGACGTGAAGAATGTCACAGGTATTCGACTTGAAGCGCTGCCCGATGCTTCGTTGGGGGCAGGCGGCCCAGGGCGCGCGATGAATGGTAACTTTGTCATCAATGAAATCACGCTCACGGCGGCTCCCAAGAGCGATGCCGCGCAAGCCACCAAGATCGAACTTGGCAACGCTACCGCCGATTTCAGCCAGGAAAGCTGGCCCGTCGCCAACGCCATCGATGGCAACGTGGGCACAGGTTGGGCGATCTCGCCGGAGTTCAACAAGCCACACACCGCCATCTTCGAAACGAAGACCGATATCGCGCATGAAGGTGGCAGCGTGCTGACGCTTTCGCTTTTGCAAGACTACGCCGATGGTCAGCATTTACTCGGCAAGTTCCGCATCTCGATCACTACTGCCCGACGTCACTTTGGTGGCCAGAAGCTGCCGGACGCCATCGCCGCCGTGCTCAAGATCGAGGGCGCGAAGCGCACGCCTGAGCAAGCG
>JBGSHH010000983.1:0-16648 GCA_041752355.1 Pirellulaceae bacterium
ACCGATGAGAAATGGCGTTCATCGCGCGCTAGTTCAGCCGCGAGCGCATTGATGGCGGCTTCGACCGTAGCGGGATCAACGCCATCCACCACCACCACCGCATCGTCTTGCTCACCGAACTCGCGCAAGTAGGCCAGCCAACGCTGATTCCACTCGCTATTTCGATTGAGCAAGTCGAGCCGGCTCGTATGAAAGCCCAGCCCCAGCGCGGAGAAGACAACAGCCACGAGTGCTAGCGCAACGCCCGCTAGAACCGTCGTGCGCGGGGCGGCTAAGACGCGCGCGGTGAGCCACGCCAAAGGTTGGGCGAAAATCGAAGCTTCGTGCGGCGTCCCTTCCGCGGCCATGCCTGGTAGTCCTTTACCGGCGATTCGTTCGTAGGACGGATATCCTCATCCGTCCCTGGTATTCCGTAGGACGGATATCCCCATCCGTCCCCGTAGCATCGTTCCATCTTGGTCGGGTTAGGAAACCCAACCTACACAATGTAGCTCACCGGCGACCAATCGCCAATCGGAATCACTACTGGCGATGCTAGCACTGACTGAGCGCGGCGAGCTTGGCCAGTAACTCTCTCGCCGCACCGCTATCGATCGCTGCGGCGGCGGACTTCGCGCATTGCACAAGCGAAGCATCGTGATCTGCGGTCCAAAGCGCGGCGGCGGCATTCAGCAAGACAATATCGCGGGCGGGGCCAGTCTCGCCAGCAAGCACTTGTTGAATCTTGGCGGCACTGGCGGCGGGGTCGGCCACCGAAAGCGAAGCGATGTCATGCGGCGCGATGTCAAAGTCACTTGGCTGCCAGGTGAAGTTGGTGAGCTTGCCAGCGCGCACTTGCGTGACCTGCGTCGATGCCGCTAACGTGATTTCCCCCAAGCCATCGTCGCCTGTGATGACGACAGCATGATCGGTGCCGAGCGCAGCCAAAACTTGCGCTAAAACGGGGCGAAGTTCATGTCGTCCCACCCCCATCACCTGAAACTTCGCGCCGGCCGGATTGCAGAGCGGCCCCAACAGATTGAAGATCGTCGGCACACCGAGCGACTTACGGACCGCCGCGACATGCTTCATGGCCGGATGCTGCATCGGCGCGAAACAAAAACAGATCCCCAGCTCATCCAAACAACGCTCGACCGTGACTGCGGGCGCGTTGATGTTCACTCCCAGCGCCGCCAGCACATCGGCCGAACCACTCTTACTCGTCACGCTCCGATTGCCATGCTTGGCGACCGGCACGCCACAAGCGGCAGTCACCAGCGCGGCCGTAGTGCTGATGTTAAAGAGCGTCGACCCAACCCCACCGGTTCCGCAAGTATCAACGACGCCAGTGCGCGTGGTACGAATCGGCGTCATGTGTTGCCGCAGCGCCAGCGCAGCGCCAGCGATCTCGTCGATTGTCTCGCCTTTGGCTTTGAGCGCCAGCAGAAACGCACCGGTCTCTTCGGTCGTCGATTCGCCGCGCATCATCACATCGATGGCGGCGGTCATGTCGTCGCGCGTCAGGTTCTCGCCGGCTTCCAAGCGTTTCATCCAGGCATTGAGCATCGAACGTCAAAACTCCGAATCGAGAGGAACTTGATGGACTGTATTCTCTCTGGGTTCCGCCAAAAAGAACGTCATTACCCAGCCGCTGGCGATCATGAGCACCACACAAACGAAGCCGACTTCCAGGCCCCACTGTTCCATCACCAGCCCCAAGACAGGCGAGAGAATGAGCGTCGAAGCCATCGCCAGGCTCACACCACTAAGATAACGCGAATGGTCGGCCGGTTCGCAGATTTCCAGTGTGTAGTTCTGCAAGGTACGAAACGTAACCGGTGTCATGCCGACCAACACAAAAACCCATTCGTACCACGGCGCGGCCGGCTTGCCGATCGAGGCCATAATCAGCGTCAAGATCGGCGCGGCGCACAGTCCCAACATGGCCATCCGCAAGACCAGCCGATTGCCAAAGCGATCGGCGATCGGTCCCGCCACGAGACTAAAGACCCCCATGCCGACGTTCTGCATAATCAACCACCAGAGCAGACTCGTTAGCGGCAAACCGAGATGCTCTTCATCGCGACCAATCGCCTGATAGTGCGGAAAGAGTCCCATCGAGGCACCATACATGGCGGCCACAAACATCAGCTTGCGAAAGTTCACGTCGTAGCGCAGCGGCGCGAACACGTGCGCCAGTTGTTGCAAGATGGGTTGGCGCGGCACGTCGAACCGATCCGCAGGCTCACGCATGAAAAACACGGCCACGGCGGAGAGAAAGAAACAACCCGCCGCAAAACCAAAAATCGCAGACACATTGGCGGTTTGTTCCTGCAACCACAGCGGTAGCAGAATCAAAGCACAGCTGATCGCCAAGACCGCGCCGGTCACATTGGAAATCAATAACAAGCGCCCGCGGCGCGTGGTTTCGATTAGCTTGCCTTGCGCAGTGCTGAAGGCCAATTGATTCACCCCCATGGCGGCGAAGAAGATGCCATAGCACATTAAGAATACGAACGGCATCCACCAGTATTGGTGTCCATCTGTCCCCCACCACAGCACCGCCAACATCAAAAAGCACGAGGCCATCGTCAAGGTCGTAGTGAGGAGCATCCGCGATTTACGCGGAGCGACTTGGACGCGCCGTGCCATCAGCATGGGCGGAAAGCTCTGGCCCAACCGATTGAGCAGTGGCAGCATCGCTCGGATCCAGGGGCGATCGCTGATCATGTCCAGCACGGCGGGCATGATGATGCTCTCGGTTTTGAAGATCCAGCCGGAGCGCAGCACAACCTGATAGATCACGAGCGCCACAAAGTTTCGACCTTGAGCACTTTCGATTTCCGCTTGCGCCATCGCGTCCGCTGCGGCACCGCCTGCCATAGGCGTATCGAGTGCGGCGGAAGTGGCGGCTTTTTCCATAATGCAAGTATAGCGTCTCGTTAGTGGCGTCTCGGGGGGAGGCGGGAGACGGGCCGGGACCTCAGGCCAAACTGGGGTCTAATGCCAGCAACGCGGCATCGAGTTGCGGCCGGTCTCCCAGCAAAATCGCGATATCCCGCGTTTGAAACGTGAACGCGGGGCCGGGATTTGTCAAGGTCTCCGAACCGCGACGTACTGCGATCACCGTCGCGCCGGTATTCGCCCTGAGATTCACCGCCGCCAACGTTTGCCCCACCACGGGAGATTCGGCGCGGATGGCACAAAGTTCAAAGTCGATTTGAGACAAGACGTCGGTCGGCAATTGCAGTTTGTCGTTGTCACGACGCTGATCGCGAAGCGCTTCGTAGTGATGACTACGGAGTCGCTCGACGTGATCCCAGATTAAATTGCGCGGCACTGCGTAATGATCCAGCACGCGCGCAAAGATTTCGAGCGAGGTTTCTAGTTCTTCCGGCACGATCTCGTCGGCCCCTAGCTTACGGAGATCCTCGACTTCCATCAGATAGCGCGTGCGAGCGATGATATGCAACTTGGGATTGAGCATGCGACCTGTTTGCACCGCGCGGCGCGTAGTCGCCGGATCGCTGATCGCCACCACTAGCGATTTTGCCGAGTGTACTCCAGCATGTTCTAGCACTGCCGCGCGCGAGCAATCCCCGAAGTAGATCGGCACGCCCAAACGCCGTTGGTCGCGCACGGTAATGGGGTTCATCTCCAAAACCACGAACGGAATGTTGATGTCGGCCAGCGTGGTGGCGACGTTGCGACCATTGATACCATAGCCGCAAATAATGACATGCCCCTCTAGCGCCGCATGCTCGCTGTCACTCGTGTCGTCCGAAAACCATTTATTTCGACCGCCAATATCCGGCAATTGCGCTACCAGTTTGGGACCCCAGCCGATCAACGCCGGCGTGATCACCATGGTAATGACCGCCGACGCGAGAAACGTTTGCGTATCGGTATCCGAAAGCAAGCCGAGTTCACCACCACGATTGGACAACACGAACGAGAACTCGCCAATTTGCGCTAACACCAGTCCAGACAGCACACTCAATCGCAACGGATAGCCCACCAGGAGCATGGGGATCGTTACCGAAACAAATTTGAGCGACACAATGCCGACCACCGTCACCGTTACTAGCGGCAAATGCTCGACGACATAGCTCAGGTCGAGCAGCATACCGACTGAAACGAAGAACAAACTGCTCAGTGTGTCGCGAAAGGGCATCACTTCCGACAGCGTCTGATGCGCGTATTCTGAGTCAGACAGTGCCAACCCCGCCAGAAACGCTCCGAGCGCGAGTGACAAGCCACTAGCGGCGGTGAGCGTTGCCGTGCCGAGGCAAACCGCCACGATGTGTAATAGAAACAGCTCTCGATTGCGGGTCTGCACCACTTGATACAACACGAGCGGAATGAAGTAGCGTGTGGCGAGCAAAATAAAGAGCATCGATCCGAGCCCCTTACTCATTTCCACCACGACGCTATTGCCACCGGTCGCCTGTGGCGCCAACAGCGGCAGCGACAGCATGAACACCATCACGAGTAAATCCTGCAACAGCAGGACCGTGACGCCAATGCGCCCTTGCGGCGCCGCCAATTCGCTCCGGTCAATCAAGAGTTTGAGGACCACAGCCGTACTCGACATCGCCACCAACATGCCAGCGAAAACCGCGGAACCCCACGTGCCGAAGTACCAAAACGTCGCCAGGAATGTCACGCAGCCACAAATCAAGACTTGGGGCAAGCCGATCCCCAGCATCACATGCCACAGCTTCGCCAAACGCGACAGCGAGAATTCCAGTCCCACCGTGAACAACAAGACCACCACGCCAATTTCCGCAAGCAGTTTGACGTTCTCCTCGTCGTGCACCAGACCGAGCGTGTTCGGTCCCACCAATACGCCGGCCAATAGCAGGCCCACCACCGCTGGCACGCGAATCTTGTGTAGCAAATAGACCACCACGCCGGCCACGACAAACACCACCAGCAGGTCTTTTAGCAGGCCGAGTTCTTCCATGAGGCTTCCGTCGAGGTGGCGCGGCAGACGATCGAGTTTCGAGGCCCCAATGTAACGCGAACTTCGTAAAGGTAGAACCCCGATCAAAGCACACAATAGACAAGCTAAAAACGTTGCGATATTTCGGACAATAGCTACCCCCAGTGGTTGCCCCAGGCAATCGACTCACGAATAATCGGGCGGCGACACGGCTTGGCCGGTCGATTCTCTCCTCATACACCAGAAACGCCCCAGTGCGATGAGCAATACCCAGCACCAACAACGGCTCGATATGCCGGCCATGCAATTCGCGCAGAAGAGTTTTGCGCGGGTGAGGAGCGATATGACGGTAACCGAAGCGATACGAGCGACGCAAGAAAGTCAGATCGATAGCCGCATCGTCTATTTCTATGTCGTCGATGTTGACGATCGTTTGGAAGGCGTCTTGCCGACTCGCCGGTTGTTGCTGTCTCCCTCCCAGACACGCATTCGCGACATCATGATCGATAAACCCATAACGCTGCCGGAATCGGCGACGCTACTCGATGCCTGTGAGCTCTTCGTCCTGCATCGCCTGTTGGCACTACCAGTGGTCGATGAGCAGCGGCGGATGTTGGGAGTGGTCGATATCGAGCAATATGCGGATGAAGTGCGCGATATGGATGTGCGCGAACAAGCCAACGACGTTTTTCAGCTCATCGGCGTGCGCATCGGTCAGGTCAAGGGAAACTCCATCGCGTCGCACTACTTCAATCGCTTTCCCTGGTTGCTGTGCAATATCGGCGGCGGATTGGCCTGCGCGCTGGTCGCTGGGCAGTTCCAGGCGGTCCTGGACAAAGTCATCGTGTTAGCGCTCTTCATTCCCGTGGTATTGGCGCTGGCAGAAAGCGTGAGCATTCAATCCTTGACGATGACACTACAGGCGCAACATGGTAATCGCGTCCAGTGGCGGCGCGTGCTGGCAGCGCTCTCGCGAGAGCTACCCTTGGGATTGCTGCTGGGCGCGTCTTGCGGCGTCCTGGTGGCGCTGGCTTGTTGGTTGTGGAAAGGCGAGGCGGAAGTAGCGCTCTGCTTGCTGGTGAGCATCACGTTTACGGTTTGCGCCGCCACGCTGTTTGGCCTGTTGGTGCCGTCAATCCTCATGTCGGCGCAGCGCGATCCGCAGGTCGCGTCGGGTCCCATTACGCTGGCGACCGCCGACATTACCACCACACTCTTTTATCTCGGGTTAGCGACCTGGTGGCTGAATTAGCCAAACTTTTCGTTTCGTCGATATAAAAAACAGCCCCTGGAATTCAGGGGCTGCGTTTATTTACTATCTCACTGTCAGGTCCGACTTACCCCGCCGCCACGGGCTGCGCGGCTTCGGCGCTCCCTTGGAAGTCGAGACGCACCACCTTGTTGTTGTCGTCCTTGATGCCATCCACGGTGATCCGATCCTTGCCTTGGAACTCGCCCTTGAGCAAGTCTTCGGCCAGTGGATCCTCGATGTACCGTTCGACAGCGCGACGCAGCGGACGAGCACCGTAGTTGAGGTCCGAAGCCCCCTTCTTGATGATGAATTCCTTGGCGGCATCGGTCAGTTCCAACTTCAGGCCACGCTCGAGCAAGCGCTCGCGAACCTTGGTCAGTTCCAGATCGATCACCTGCTTCAGGTCTTCCTTCTCCAAGTGCTTGAAGACGATGGTGTCATCCAAGCGGTTGAGGAATTCGGGACGGAAAGCCCGTTCGATGACGTCCATCACGCGTTTCTTCATCGCCTCGTAAGACGCATCGATATCACCGCTACCGGACTGGAATCCGAAAGCAGATTCGTTCTTGATCGCTTCGGCTCCCGCATTGGTGGTCATGATCAAGATCACGTTGCGGAAGTCGACGCGACGACCGAAGCTGTCGGTCAAACGCCCTTCTTCCATCACTTGCAGCAGCGTATTGAACACATCGGGATGAGCTTTCTCGATTTCGTCGAGCAGCACCACCGCATAAGGACGACGACGGATCTTCTCCGTGAGCTGGCCACCTTCCTCGTAGCCGACATAGCCTGGCGGCGCACCGATTAAACGGCTGACGTTGTGCTTCTCCATGTATTCGCTCATATCGATTTGAATGAGCGCTTCGGCATCACCGAACATGAATTCCGCCAACGTCTTGGCCAACAAGGTCTTGCCGACACCGGTCGGACCAGCGAACAAAAAGGCACCAGCGGGTCGCCGCGGATCTTTCAAACCGCTGCGACTACGGCGCACTGCTCGCGCGATCGCCTTGACGGCGGGAGCTTGGCTGATGACTTTCTTATGCAGTTCATCTTCCATCCCCATCAATCGCATGCTGTCTTCGGTCGAGAGTCGAGTCAGCGGCACGCCGGTCATCTTGCTGACGACTTCGGCAATGACTTCTTCATCGACCACGCCGTCGGCTTCACGCGACTTCTCGCGCCATTCGCGGGTGATCTGTTCTTTCTTCTTGCGGAGCTTGTCCGCTTGATCGCGAAGCGACGCCGCCTTTTCAAAGTCTTGATTGGCGACCGCTTCTTCTTTGTCCTTGTTCAGACGCTCGATTTGTTCATCGATGTCTTTGAGATCGGGTGGACGGGTCATCGCACGCAGACGCACGCGCGCACCGGCTTCATCGATCACATCGATCGCCTTATCAGGCAAGCAACGACCAGTGATATACCGTTCGCTCATTTCGACCGCCGCCACAACGGCGTCATCGGTGATTTGCACGCGATGATGCTCTTCGTAACGTTCGCGCAGACCCTTGAGGATGAGAATGGTCTCGTCCTTGCTGGTCGGCTCGACGATGATTTCCTGGAAACGTCGGGCCAGCGCGCTGTCCTTCTCGATGTACTTGCGGTACTCGTCGAGCGTGGTCGCGCCGATGCATTGAATTTCGCCGCGTGCCAACGCAGGCTTGAGCACGTTAGCGGCATCAATGGCCCCCTCCGCGCCACCAGCACCAACCAGAGTGTGCAATTCGTCGATGAACAGAATCGTGTTCTTGGCGCGACGAACTTCGTTCATCACCGCTTTGATACGCTCTTCAAATTGACCGCGATACTTCGTACCAGCGACCATCATCGCCAGATCGAGCACGACAATCCGTTTCTCGGCGAGAATCTCCGGCACGTTGCCGGCGACGACGCGTTGCGCGAAGCCTTCGACAATGGCGGTCTTGCCAACACCGGCTTCGCCCAGCAGCACGGGGTTGTTCTTCGTGCGACGGCAGAGGACTTGGATCGCGCGTTCGATTTCGCGTTCGCGACCGATCACCGGATCCAGTTTGCTTTGACGAGCCAGTTCCGTAAGGTCGCGGCCGAAGCTGTCCAGTGCAGGCGTTTTGCTTTTGCTGCTCTTGCCGCTGCCGGACGACGCTTCGCCGCCGCCACCGACACCCGCCTCGCGGCCACCGCGCTCGCCACCTTCGCCACCTTCCAGGCCATGGCCCAGGAGGTTGAGAACTTCCTCGCGAACCTCTTCGAGCTTCAGGCCGAGGTTCATCAGCACTTGCGCGGCCACGCCTTCTTGTTCGCGCAACAGGCCGAGCAGTATATGTTCGGTGCCCACATAATTGTGGTTGAGGTTGCGCGCCTCTTCCATCGAGTACTCGATGACTTTCTTGGCGCGGGGCGTTTGCGGTAACTTGCCCATCGTGACCATTTCAGGTCCGCTTTGGACGAGCTTTTCCACTTCGAGTCGAATCTTGCGCAGGTCGACTTCGAGGTTTTTCAGCACGTTGGCCGCAACGCCGGAGCCTTCTTTAACAAGGCCCAGCAAAATGTGTTCGGTGCCAATATATTCGTGGTTAAACCGCTGAGCTTCCTGATTCGCCAGTTGCATGACTTTGCGGGCGCGGTCTGTAAATCGTTCGTACATGTGGGTCTCTCCCCCAAGGAGCAAACCATCGACGCAGGTGACGTGAATGGAGGGCTCCACACAATCGTGGAAGTTGAGTTGTCTCGGTCCGTGTTTACTTAGTCGCGTTCTATCAGTTGGCTTTACTAGGTTAAGCCGCCTGCGACGCGCCGACGTGCGGGTCATCCGCCGCCGGAGACAATTCATCAGCAGCGCCGTTACTGCCTGGCTCCTCGGCTAGTCGTACTAATCGTTGTTTCTCGTTTGCGATTTCCATCCACCAGCGTCCAGCTCCATCGAGTCGTTCGAGCTTGTCGAGCGTGGCTCGCGCCAGATCCAGTCGCCGATGATGTCGATACAACGTGGCGAGTAACAAAAGCGCTTCAACATCTCGCGGCCGTTTGACCAAGAGTTGCTTGAGCAGTTGTTCCGCGTCGTACCAGTTACCTTTCAAGTATTGAGTTTGTGCCGCGCCGAACAAGGCCTCAGTGGCCGCATCGGGCGGGTTGTCCACGAGCGTAGGTAATTGTCGCACCGAACGCCAGCAGGCAACAAGCCAAAACAGGCTAAGTGCCAACCAGCCCAACAAAGGCCACGGTGCAGAGATCCACGCGGGCCAGACATACGTCGCCAAGAGCAGCAGATTGAGCCCGAGGGCAAACGCCGACGCTTCTACAAGTCCAAGCGAAGCTCCACGCCACCACAGCGGCGCGAGACCTGGCCACAGACATGTTATGAGCGTCACAGGGCGCATCAACCTTCGCTCCGGCTTCCTGTCCGACTCGATTCGTTCCCCAACATGGCTCCCTCGCTCCGCGAGAGCTGTGCATCCATATTGTTTGGCGAAAGTCGCCAGGGAATTGTAGCTCTCAGTTAGGGGTCCAGCAAGGCAAGTAAATACGCTGTTTGGAGTTACGTGCTGTCACATAACCCCCGGTCGTCAAGGTCCATACTAGCCATCTTTCCACAATCGGCACGACGTGCCATTCTGGCAGATCGAACTAGCTTAGCTTGTCGTTTACCGCCTCAACCGCCAATTTTGGCGAGTGAACGGTAACAAGAGACCCTATTAATGCAAACGTTGGGCCAAAGTCGATCAAATCGCCCGCTCACTCCGCAATCGCGGCAAATTAGGAGCGTCCTGCTATGAGTGACCCCTTGCCTTCGCCTGCGGTTCGCGAGCAGCTGCCGCTACTCCGCATTCTCGACGCTAACCTTAATCGGGCCACGGAAGGCTTGCGCGTGGTCGAGGAATACACAAGGTTTGTCCTCAATGACGAAACACTCACCTCTGCCTGTAAACAAATTCGCCATGCATTAACTGCCATTTCTCGCAAAGCCTTTGTGAGCAGCGATTTAC
The DNA here is from genome assembly GCA_041752355.1 of Pirellulaceae bacterium. Taxonomy (GTDB): domain Bacteria; phylum Planctomycetota; class Planctomycetia; order Pirellulales; family Pirellulaceae; genus JAEZGD01. The sequence continues at coordinate 10,139 of JBGSHH010000983.1, forward strand.
TCACCGCAAGAGATTCCAGCACCGATGTCGGCACAGGGGTGCAAACGACTTCTGAATACGAGCGGGCAGATATCACTGAGGTGGTGACTGCCAATTTAAAGCGGGTGGAACAATCGCTCCGAGCCTTGGAAGAATATGGCAAGATAGTATCCCCCGATGCGGCAAAAGCTATCGAACAGCTGCGCTATCGAATGTACACGCTCGCCAAGGCGTTGGGCGAAGGCGGCGTGCGCGGAGAGTTGCTAGCTGGGGCGAGGCTGTACGTCCTAATTGATGGTCAATCCACCGTGACAGCCTTGGACACGCTGGCGGAAGCAGTTATTACTGGGGGTGTGCGCGTAATTCAACTGCGCGACAAGATGCTTTCGGATCGGGAATTATTAGCTCGCGCGCAACAACTGCGCACCCTTACTCGCAATCGCTGCTTGTTGATCATGAACGATCGTCCCGATTTGGCCGTGCTGGCGGATGCCGATGGCGTGCATGTAGGGCAAGAGGAACTTTCCGTCCGCGACGTCCGGACGATCGTTGGTCCTCGCCGCCTGGTGGGTGTCTCGACGCACAGCCTCGCTCAAGCCCAACAAGCGGTCGCCGACGGCGCGGATTATATCGGTTGTGGTCCAACCTTTACCTCGCGCACAAAGCACTTCGACGACTTCCCCGGCCTCCATTTACTGCGCGACATCGCCGCTAATATACGCCTGCCTGCTTTTGCCATTGGGGGAATTACGTCGGAGAATCTCGATCAAGTCCTGGCGACAGGTATATCGCGCGTGGCGGTCAGCGCTGCGATAACGCAGGCGGAGCATCCGAAACTGGCAACTCAGGCGTTGGCTGAAAGGCTTGAGTCGCAAGACTGACAGCGAAAAGCATCGCGTTTACGTTTCCGATTCACTCAGCACCTTTTGCGCTACCTCTCGCACATTCTCCTCCATCCCGGTGGCATAGCCGTGCCAAACGCCGCGGATGATGCCTTGGCGATCGAACAAGATGGTCATCGGATAGCCCATACCATTCTCGCCCATCAAATCCAGCACCGCGATGCGAGTACGCGCCGCGGGATCGTAGTAGGTCGGCAAATCGCTAGTGCGCGTCTTCAAAAAGCCAGCCGTTTCGCGACGAAGCTTATCAATATCGTCCTCCTTCTCTGGCCAGCAAGATACGGAGACGAAGCGAAAGTCGTCATCACGGGACAACTCATCTCGTAACTTCTCCAGCGCCGGAAATTCTACCTGGCAAGGTGGACACCACGTGCCCCAGAAGTTTACCAGCGTCACTTTATCGCGCAGATCCTTCAGCAACAGTGCCGGTGGGTCACCCGTCAGCGGTGCCAGCTGCAGCATCGCTAGTTGCTTACCGGCCAGCGGGTCCTCTGTGCCACTCGGCATTTCTCGCTGGCGCGGACCACTCGTTCCCACGAATAAGAGCAGCCCCAGCACCACCGCCGCCACGAATCCCCAAAAGATTAGCACCAAGGGCTGAGGCGCAGAGGCGTGAGGCAAGTCCGAGAATGCAGGTTGTTCCGACAATGAGGCCTCCCGTGCTTTACATTGGCCATTTCATGTCAAAAGAACGGCGCGCTTTGTCTCAGAATAATTACGCTGGAATTGTAGGACGCGCTAAGCAACCGTGCCACTAGCGCTCACCAAGCACTCATCCGCAAGTTAGCCACTTCGTTCGCCATGCAATTGGAAATAGAGCAGAAATTTCGAATCGCCGACGGGGTCGCCCTGCAAGCGAAACTCGCGGCGCTCGGCGTTACATGGGGCGAACCGCTGCGACAAGTGGACACTTACCTGCAACATCCCGCCCGCGACTTCCGTCAAACCGATGAAGCCTTGCGGTTGCGACAAGTCGGCGAGCAGAACTACCTCACTTACAAAGGCCCCAAACTCGATAGCACCACCAAGACGCGCCGCGAATTGGAATTCGGTGTCGAGTCGGGAAACGCCGCTGCCCAACAATGTATCGAACTTTTCACTGCGCTCGGCTTTGCGAGGGCGGGCGTCGTGAACAAGACGCGCCGTGTGGCCTGGCTTAGCTGGGCGGAGCAATCGATCGAAATCGCATGGGATGAAGTCGACCACTTGGCCCCGTATTTAGAGCTGGAAATCCTCGCACCGCCTGCAGCGCTCGACACAGCCCGCGCGGCACTGCAATCGCTTGCGGAACAACTCGAACTAACAACGTCGGAACGGCGCAGCTATTTGGAACTGCTCGCAGCACATCCCTAACACCTTGACCCTAGAACCCAGGAGTTACCCATGTCGCGCTATTACATTTTGGGAATCTGTCTCGTCCTCTGCGGCGCACTGCAAGGCACGGCGCAGGCACAATCGCTGCGCGTGACGCGCACTTTCAACGGCTTGCCTGGGGGTGGTACCGGCATCACCAAGGAGCAACTGCTGAAGAACTTCGACAAGAATCGCGACGGTCGCTTGGACACTGGCGAGCTCTCCGCCTGGCGCAACTCGCTGACACGCTCCGAGGCGATCGCCGCCGGCGTGATCACCCCGGGGAGCGGCAAGCACAAAGAGGAACTGCTCAGCTTGTATGACCTCAACGGCGACGGTCGCTTAACCAAAGAAGAGAGCGCCGCCTACCGCACGCCGCAGCAGGAAGAGATCTACGTCGGCAACTGGATCGAAGGGGAGTATTTGCCGCCGGTCCCCAAGACCGCGCGTCGGACAGGCGTGGTGATTCCGCGCACCAATTCCAAGAAGATCACGAATATGTACAAACAATAATTGCCCTCGGCGAAACCCTGCCCCGGATCGCGGGTTGTATTCACTTATACCGCGCAAGCGGTAACCCTCATTGCACCAACGCTCGGTTGCCATTGCCCTGGCTGCCGAGCGTTGGCTGTTTCTTGGGGAAGCTATCGCCCCAATGACATAAAGAAGCCGAAGTCTTCGAGCGATTCTTTGGGCGAAATCTTAACCTCTAGCCCCATAGCCTCCAGTTCCTGTTTATGGCGGCGGATCTCGTCAAAGAATATCGCTAGTTCGCGATGGACTTCCGGGGTCTGGTTGGCTACCAAACTCAGGTTGGTTTGAAAGGCCGAAATGTTTCCCAGACCAGCATTCTTCTGCCAAGAACCAGGCGCGATGCACCGCTGTATTAGGAACATCCATGGCTCGAAGTCCACTTTGCCGTCTTTCCCGTCCGCCATACGGGGTTCACGTGTGACGAGATCGTCCATTTGATAAACAGCGGTTGTCAGCTTTGGCTCAGACTTCGCCCGCAAGCTATCCACCTCACTCTGCAAGCGCTCAATCTGCGCGGTCAATTGCTTGACTTTGGCATCGAGTTGCGCCGCATCGGCCGGTGGACTTTGCGCTGCAGCGCTCGTCACCAACAGCAACACGCCGCAACAGGCCACGAACCAAGTGAACGTCTTCATGGCATCCTCTCCGTGAGATGGGTGGGCAACAACGGGTCACATTGTGCTGCCATCGCCAGCAGGCGGCAAGGTCGATTTGGTGTGCTAGCTGGCAAACTCGACACAGGCCGCAAAGTTCCCTCAAGTTGCCAAGTCGATGCGTCGAAAATAGGAGGCGCGTCGGCACTGGTTTTCCGCCTGCGCGTGCCAGCATCGCTATCAACCAATCATCATGTCCACCGCCGATTCCATTTCGCCGCAGCACCAGCCGCCAGGCATTGCCGGGCTGTTGTTTGAGTGGGTGGCTGACTGGGGCGCGCTGGCCATCGAGGGAATCTCCGCGGTCGGCGACTACGCCTTGTTTGTGTGGAATACGCTCGTCTGGCTTGTCTCGCGCCGTCCACGTCGCGAAACAATCCTGCCCAACTTTTATCAGGTCGGCGTGCTCAGTTTACCCGTCGTCGCGCTGACAGGCACGTTCATTGGCATGGTGCTCGCCGTGCAAAGCTATAACATGCTAGATGAGATCGGACTCGAAACGCGACTGGGCGGCGTGATCATTCTGTCGCTGGTCCGCGAACTCGGTCCGGTGCTGGCTGCCACCATGCTATCAGGCCGCGTCGGGAGCGCGATGGCGGCGGAACTAGGCACGATGCGCGTCACCGAACAAATCGACGCCCTGGCCAGCATGGGTGCGAACCCCATTCATTACCTGGTCGTACCACGTGTGATCGCTTGCGTGCTGCTGATACCCACCCTCACGATCATGGCGAACTTCATGGGAGTGACCGGCGGCTACTTTTATAGCATTGTGATTTTGAATATCGACAAGCATCACTACTGGGCCAATAGCGAGCAGTTTGTCGGCGGGTTCGATTTATTCATGGGTGTGTTCAAGAGCTTCTTCTTTGGCGGCATCATCGCCATGGTAAGTTGCTATCGCGGTTTTAACTGCTCGCCTGGAGCGGAAGGAGTGGGACGCGCCGCGACCGCCTCGTTTGTCTACTCATTCGTGCTGATACTGGTCACCGACTTGATTCTCGATATTTTGCTCGATGCGGCCTATAAATCGATTTGGCCCGAGACCGTGAACTTCCTGGCACCGTAACATCATGCCTGCGCTCAGCGAACCACGAACACCTTCCACGGACGACGACACGCGTCCGCTGGTCGAGGTGCGCAATGTCTCGGTCGAGTTCGGCCGGCAAGCAGTGCTGCGCGATATCGAACTGAGCGTGCCGCGGGGGCAAACGTTGGCGGTGATCGGCGAAAGCGGTTGCGGCAAGACCGTGTTAATGAAACTGGTCATTGGCCTGGTGCAACCGACGCAAGGCGCGGTCTACTTCGATGGCCAAGACCTTTCGAAACTAAGCGAGAAACAAATCAGCGAACAACGCCAACGCTATGGCTTCGTGTTTCAAAACGCCGCTTTATTCGACAGCATGACCGTCGGCCAAAACGTGGCCTTTCCCCTGCGACAGCATCAAAACCTGCCGGACAACGAAATTCGCGAGCGTGTCCTGTCTCGATTGGAACAAGTTGGCTTGCCGGACACTGTCGTGCGCAAAAAACCGGCGGAGCTTTCCGGCGGCATGCGAAAGCGCGTCGGCTTGGCGCGAGCGCTGGTGCTCAATCCCGAATTGATTCTCTATGACGAACCGACGACGGGGCTCGATCCGATCATGAGCGACGTCATAAACGAACTGATCATGCGCACGCGGCAACTGCATACAGTGACGAGTATTGTTGTCACGCACGATATGCGCACCGCCCGCAAGGTGGCCGATCGCGTGGTGATGGTTTATCCGCTCTCCCGTTTGGAAGCCGACGAACCGCAGATCATTTTCGATGGTCCACCTAGTCAACTCGATAAGTCGCGCGATCGTCGCGTGACGCAGTTCATCCAAGGCGAAGCTGGCGAACGACTCATGGAAATGCGCGGTCGCCTAGCGAGTTTGTAGGAAGTAACGTACCCATCACGCTCCGCGTAATGCCCCCAGACGATAACCAGCGAGTACTACTTAAACATTTTTTGCCAGCGGCTTCACACGGAGCGTGAAGACTACCTTGAGATAACCAGGCATCATGGACGAAAGAGTCATTCAATTTCGCGTCGGAGTGGTAGTGCTTGCCAGCGCTATCGTTTCGGCCATTTTGGTGATGCTGGTGGGGGCGGTTCCCAATCCGCTGCAAAGCAAATACACGCTCTACGTCGGCTTCCCCACCGCCCCCGGTGTCAGTGTCGATACGCCGATCCGCAAAGATGGCGTACTCATCGGGCGCGTCTCCAATGTAAAACTACTAGACGAAGGAGGCGTGTTGGTGACGCTTCGCGTCGATGGCCAGTACAAGCTGCAAAAGAGCGATATTTGCCGCATTGCCAACGCTTCGATCCTCGGCGACGCCATCATCGAGTTTGTTCCCAGCGGCCGCCCTCAGGCGCAAAAAGAGTTCCTGGTCGATGGCGATTTCCGCCCCGATGGGGTCGTGGCGGCCAATCCGTTTGAAGCCTTTAACGTGCTGCTGAACTTGGAGAAAGATCTCGGGAACGCGATCCGCTCCATCGACGCCGCCGGGCAGGAAGTAGCAGTCGGCGCGCGCAATCTCAACACGGTTGTCACCAACAACGAAGATCAATTGCAACGCATTTTGGTGCGCAGCGAGCAAGCCCTCGACAACTTCAACACCGCCATGATCGCCGTCAACGGCATCGTCAGCGATGAGGAACTCAACAACGCGCTGCGCGGCTCGCTCAAGGAACTGCCGCAGATGTTCTCCGACGCCAAGGTCACACTCGCCGAAGCCCGCGAAACGCTCGCAGGCTTCAAAGAAATGAGCGCGCGGGCGAATACCAACCTGGCCAATGTCGAGAAGTTCACGCAACCGCTGGGCGAACGAGGCGAGAACATCGCTGCGAATTTGGATTCCAGTGTCGCTACCATCAGCCAGTTGCTGGAACAGCTCAACGAAATGAGCGAGCGGCTCAATAACAGCGATGGCACCATTGGCAAACTAGTACGCGACGACGAACTGTATCAAAAGTTGGTCCGCGCCGCCGCCAGCGTCGAAAAAGTGACGCGCGACGCCCGCCCCATCGTCGACGACTTGAAAGTCTTCGCCCAAAAGAT
>JBGSHH010000984.1:0-3524 GCA_041752355.1 Pirellulaceae bacterium
GTTGGCATCGTCCTCGTCCACACCCCAGAGTTTGGGAACGGTTACGGTGCCGGTGAATGTTCCTTTCAGTGCCGAGGAGTAAATGGCGGCGATTTCACGGGGTGTGAGCGCTTTCGTGAAGATGGCAAGTTCATCGAGCAAGCCATCCAAGGGGCGCGCGCCGGTGGGATTGTCGCCCAAGGCCGCGCTCGCGGCGGCGCTCACGTCGGGCGTGCCGACTTTGGTAACTCGGCCTACTTCCGCACCGTCCTTATAAAGGATTAACGCCGAACCATCATAAACGCCCGCGACGAAGACCCACACTCCAGTGCTTAGCCCGCCTGAGGAAGCGGTGACGGTCGCGGTCGATCCTCCAGCGCGAAAGCGAAACTTCAGGCGCTGCTGGCCACCGCTGCTCTCGGTGCCCAGGCTCCAAAAATAATTGGCGTCGGCGGTTCCGGTGGACTTTGCGATCAGATCGGCGTTCGTAACATCGAAATCGTCCGCGCGGAACCAACCGATGAACGACATCGTGCTGACGGCGGGATTGATGTTTCCCAAACTGACGCGATCGTCGACGCCATCGAAGTTGGCTGCTTTGTTGTTGGTGTAAAAGGGGCCACCTTGCCCGCCTAAGACGACGCCATTGGAGTAAGTGCCGTGATGGCTACCGATCGTATCGACCGCCGTCCCGCCCGACGATTCGTTCAGCTTCCACCAGGCATAGGGATCGAGTTGCAAATAGGCGTCGGTCAGACTGGCATAAGCGATGGGCTGCGTTTCATAGCAGCCCAGATCGTAACCGGCTCCAATCGGGCGCGCGACACCTTCCAGATCGACCGTGACGGCTGCACCGGGATTGGTTCCCACATTCAAGCAAGGCGAGTCATCGCGCACGTCGAAACTTGTGGCACTCCAGAACTTGGGATCGGAGACGATCTCGCCTGTCGCTTGACTCGTACCGGAGTAGTTCGCAACAGAATTTCCGAAGACGCAGTTGTAGGTATGCGTCAACGTTCCGCCATCGACGTTCAGCCCTTCCTGTGCATTATGGGCGAAGATGGCATTCCGCACAGTCACGTTGCCAGCCAATTGCTGCAGCCCGTCGCTGGTGTTGTATGCAGAAGTGCAATGCCACAGCGTATGCGTGCCGCCACCTGACCCAATACGGATGCCATCGTTCCCGCTATTCGTGACGAGCAGATTCTTAAAGGATGAAGTTCCATTGTCCAGATACAGACCGTCATTGGGATTGTTGCGTATGCGACAGCGATCGGCGGTGACGTTGTTCGTGGCATTGCCATAGGCGGCAATGCCTCCCTTCGTATTGCGCTCAACAGTGAGGTTAAGAAGCGTAACCGTCACGCCATCGATGATCTCGATACCGTAGTCAGCATTGTCGTGGATCCAGCAGTTTTCTAACGTAATAGTACTGCCCGAGCGAATCACGATGGCATCGGAATGGGAGTTGAACAATTCGCAATGGCTGATCAGGCCGCCGACGGAGTTGGCCCAGTTCAAGGCGCTGTCGTTGCCTCCCGTGATGCGAAAGCCTCGAATCTGAATATAGTTGTCGCCGCTCGCCTCGAAGGCGCGCGTGTTGGTGGCGCCATCGAGAATGACATCGCCGACATCGCCTGTGTAGGTGCCAGCTGCATCGGCGATGAATTGGATGGGATTGACCGCCGTGCCATCGTTGGTCGGTTGCACGAATTCGGTGTAGGTGCCTGCGCCGACATACACGAGATCGCCAGCTACCATCGTGGTGGCGGCCTTTTGCATCGTCAGCCAGGCTTGATCGGCGGCGGTACCGGCATTGCCGTCGCTGCCGGTTTTGCGAACGTAATAGGTCGTAGCCGATAGCGGAGCCGCGGACCCGCAGATCACCGTCAAAATCAGTAGGACTCGCCCCATCGTATCTCTCCCGCAGCGCGCAATGCCAACTCAGGAAAGAATAGGTTATGGTGTGAACCACGCTGGCCAATCGCTGCTTCAGGTCGCCACGTCGCCAGACACCGGAGACATGGACGCCGGAGGCATAGTCGCCGGAGACAGGGACGCTGGCGTAAGGCCGAACAAGCGGTGCATGGGCTCGGCCAATTCGCGAAAGCGGGCGACCGGCATGGCGACCGTGTCCCATTTGGGCGAGATCTGATGCGCGCAGGAAGTGTAGTGATGCAAGCGGATACCGACGAAGCCATACCGCTCGCCGCGAAACGCAAACAACTCCGCTTCTGGCAAAGGAGCCAAGGGCCCCACGACGTGATAGGCAAACACCAATAGGCCCGTGAACTGCGGACCTAGCAATTCTTCCCAACGAGCGAGGCTGCGCAATTCGTCGTTGGTCGACCAATTCTTCCAGAACTGCTTCTGCTTGCCAGCGGGAAAGCGACGCCCTTTGACATCTGCCAGCCAGGCCGTCGAAGCGCCAGGGGGCGTGAGAATGAAATCGGCGCTCTTGAGTGTCCCACCCGCTAAAAAGCTGCGTTTCGCCTCATCGACGGCGACGTAAGGAATACGCAACGCGCGCAAGTACGCTTCAAATGCCGCCTCGTAATGGTTGTCCCGCTTGGCCACGGTCACACTCCATTTCCCAGCTGAAGGATCGCTGTGATCTACGCTCCGCGAGGATACATTCTAGCACTTCAAGTGACAGCCTTTGGTCACACCTCGGTGGGTAGTTGAGCCAAAATTGCCTTGATCGCGGCAGGAACCTCGGACAGCGGCACAACCTGGGAAGTTTGCGTCGCCATGTCTTTCACCTGACAGGTGCCGGCGGCCAATTCCGTTTCGCCAGCGATGAGCGCGATGCGGAAGCCACGCCGATCGGCGTATTGCAACTGCTGCCCGAGCTTCTTGGGGTCGGGAAAGACCTCCGCCCCGTAGCCAGCGGCGCGCACCTGCCCCGCCAAAGCCAGATAGGCGTTACGCTGTGTCTTGTCGAAGAACGGTATGAAAACCTCCGCAGGCGTTTTTACTTTGGCGAGACGGCCGAGCTTCTCGAGCGCCGCCAACAACCGATCGAGTCCCAGCGAAGCGCCGATCCCGGGCAGTTCTTGCTTGGTAAACAGCCCCGCCAAGTTGTCGTACCGTCCGCCGGAACAAACCGAGCCAATCGTCGGCAACTCGTTGAGGAACGTCTCGAAAATCGCGCCGGTGTAGTAGTCCAGGCCGCGGGCGATTGAAACATCAATCTTGATCTTACTCGCATCCGCGCCGGCACCGGCAAAGCCATCCAAAATCTCCGCGATCCGCGCGACCCCTTGCTCACCCAGTTCGCTGCCAGCGACCAGCGTCTCCAATTGCAAGAGAATCGCGTCATTACTGCCGGAGATTTCCGCGAGCTTGAGTACTTCGTTGGCTTGTTCGCTCGTCGCGCCAGCGGCAGACATCATTTCCTCGGCGACTTTCTCGCGACCGATCTTGGGGAGCTTATCGAGTGCTCGCAACAGCAGCACCGACTTATCCTCCAGGCCGAGTTTCTGCAGCAGCCCGCTGAGCACCTGCCGATTGTTCATGCGGATCGTGAAATCCGGCAAGCCCAG
>JBGSHH010000985.1:0-6146 GCA_041752355.1 Pirellulaceae bacterium
GTTTATTGCCGGCAACTGGAAGATGAATCTCAACAAGGCAGAGTGCATCGCGCTCGCCAAGGCTGTCGCCGATAAAGTCACCGCTGACGGAGTGGAAGTCGCTGTCTGCCCACCCAGCATCTACCTCGACGCTGTCGCACAAGCGATTAAGGGGACAGCGGTCGGAGTTGGCGCGCAGAACATGTACTTTGAAGGCAACGGCGCGTTCACAGGCGAACTCAGCGCCGCCATGCTCACCGACATCGGCTTGCAATATGTCATCCTCGGTCATAGCGAGCGTCGCGCACTGATGGGCGAGACGAACGAAGCGGTGCTGAAGAAGACCAAAGTCGCGCTCGCCGCCGGCATCGTGCCGATTGTTTGCCTGGGTGAGACCCTCGCAGAGCGCGAAGCAGGTAACACGACGGCTGTTGTCACTGAGCAGTTTGATGGTTCGCTCGGCGGACTCACGGCCGAACAAATGAACACGGTGGTGATTGCCTATGAACCGGTCTGGGCGATCGGCACCGGCAAGGTCGCGACGCCTGCGCAAGCGGAAGAAGTACACGCCACGCTGCGTGGTTTGCTAACCAGTCGCTTTGGCGCGGAGGTCGCGGCCAAGGTGCGCATTCAATACGGCGGCAGCGTGAAGCCCGACAACGCGGCGGAATTGTTGTCGCAACCGAACATCGATGGCGCGCTCGTAGGTGGCGCGGCACTCAAGGCGGATAGCTTTTTAGGAATCATCGCCGGCGCCAAGGCGTAGGCCCAATTTTCGTGCATGGATCGCGCGACACTTTCAGCGGAGCTTTTGTCATGTTGTTGTTTGCCGAAGAATCGAGTTGGTTGATGCAACTGCTATTGGGCGGGCTGATGTTTGTCATCGCCTTGTTCCTGATTTTGCTGGTGCTCGTGCAACGTGGACGTGGCGGTGGCTTGACCGGCGCGCTCGGCGGTATGGGTGGTCAAAGCGCGTTCGGCACCAAAGCGGGCGACGTCTTCACCAAAGTCACCATGATCACTGCGACCGTTTGGATTTTGGTCTGCATGATTTCCATTAAGGTCTTGCAGCCGACTTCTCCGCTGGGCAGCGAAACCTCGGGGCTAACCGGTCCCTCGTCATTGTCTGCCGATCCGCTGGGAACGGGAACCACAACCGACGACGCCACCGACACGGATACGAAAGCTTCTGACAAGAAAGCTACCGATACCAAGGCTACCGATACCAAGGCGCCAGACACGAAGACGGACGACGAGACAGTGGCTCCGCCTGCTTCTACCGAAGCGAAGGCCGATGAGACCAAAGCCGAATCGGAAAAGTAGGGTTCGCTTTGTAGGGTGTGGCGAGGCACGAGCCGCACCAACTTCTTGAGGAAACTTTCTTTGCTCCTGAGCATGACTGGCCATGGTGAAGCCCATCGCCGCCAAGATCATTTGGCGGTCGCGGTTGAGGTACGCACCATCAACAGTCGCTACTTCAAGCTGAACCTCCGCACCAGCGACTCGTACAGCAACCTCGAGCCGCAAGTGGAGGCGGTGGTTCGCGAGCGCATTCGCCGTGGGACGTTGCAAGTGGGTCTGCGGATCGAACGCGAACCCTCGCCAGATGATTTTCATATCAGCGATGTCGTGCTGGCCAGTTATCACAAGCAACTCACGCAACTCAACGAGCGTTTGCGGATCGCCGATGGCGTGACACTGGCGTCGCTTTTGGCTCTGCCAGGCGTGGTGGTCGATCAGGCCCATTCGCGTCACGATATGGAAACCGATTGGCCGTTGATCGAAGCGACGTTGATCGAAGCGCTCGAGCATCTGGCCCAGATGCGGATCGAGGAAGGCAAAGCGATGGGGGCCGATTTAATCGTCAATTGCGCCACGATCAGTCGCGAATTGGACGCCATCGTTGCCCGCGCGCCGCTCGTGAGCGAAGCCTACCGCAACCGGTTGAGCGAGCGTTTGAACAAGCTGCTGGCCGATTATGAAGTAAAGATCACGGCCGTCGATATTGTCCGCGAAGTGGGCGTTTTCGCCGAACGCAGCGATATCGCCGAGGAAATTGTCCGGTTGAAAAGCCACCTGGAACAGTTTGATACGATCATGCGGACGGAAGATTCGTGCGGTCGTAAGCTAGAATTTGTTACCCAGGAAATGTTTCGCGAGACGAACACCATGGGCTCGAAAGCGAACGACGCGGAGATTTCGCGGCACGTCATTGAGATCAAGTCCGCGATCGAGCGGATGCGGGAAATGATTCAGAACATCGAGTAACCCCCCCCCAGGCAAGCAGCGCATTCAATGGCGCGGCAAGTCTCTCGACCTCATGCCCACAGCGTCCGGAAAACTGGTTATCATCTCCGGCCCCTCAGGCGCAGGTAAGTCGAGTGTGGTGCGCGAACTGCTCACCCGCTGTGGCTTGCCTTTGCGATTGAGCGTGTCGGCGACGACCCGCGCGCCTCGCGAGGGGGAAGTGAGCGGGGTCCATTATCATTTTTTGAGTAAGGACGACTTTGCCTTGCGACGCGCGGAGGGCGCGTTCCTGGAATGCAAAGAAGTGTTTGGTCGCGGCGACTGGTACGGCACGCTCAAAAGCGATGTCGCGGCCGGCCATGCGGCAGGCCAATGGATGGTGCTGGAGATTGATGTGGAGGGGGCGATGTCGGTGCTGCAAGAACATCCCAACGCCTTGACGATCTTCATTGATCCCGGCAGCAACGACGAATTGGAACGGCGTCTGCGCAATCGCGGCACGGAAAGCGATGACGCGATTCGCCGCCGTTTGGAAGTAGCCGAGCGCGAACTTGCAGCGGCCGATAAGTATCAGTATCGCGTGGTGAATGAAACGGTGCCGCAAGCCGTCCGCGAAATTTGCGAGATATTGCGTCAAAATGCGTAGGGTGTGGCGAGGCACGAGCCGCACCAAGGTTTGCGTTAGTCCGTAGGGTGTGGCGAGGCACGAGCCGCACCATTTAGAAATCAGCAGTCACGATAGTCCTGGAGAAAAGCGAAATGCTCGAAGATTTGAAAGAAGAGACGATTGTGAACAAGGTCGGCGGACGCTTTAAGTTGTCCACGCTGATGCAAAAGCGCTTGGTGCAACTCAATCAAGGGAGCCGCCCCTTGGTCGATATCGGTACCTCCGATCGCATGCAAATCGTTCTGCAAGAGATTCTGCAGGACAAGATCTTTCTCGATACCACCAATGAACTTCGCGTCACCGGTCAGGTCGCCAGCGAAGGCCCCGACTTCGATTTGAGCGATCTGTAGTCCGCGCTTGCCATGAACTTCGATGTCACCGACACCATCGCGGCGATTGCTTCAGCCGCCGGTGGCGCGGCGCGCGGGATCATTCGTATTAGTGGTCCCGCCGCGCTTACGTGCGTGCAAACGTGCTTCGTCGCGCACCAGCCGTACGACCTCAAGAGCGTTCGTACACCGCGCCGCATGGTTGGTCAGTTCGATCTAGGCGCGCCATTGGGCCAGATTCCCGGCGATCTTTATCTCTGGCCTACTGCGCGCAGCTATACGCGACAACCGAGCGTGGAATTGCATACGCTTGGTTCGCCTCCACTGCTTGATGCGCTATTGGCGAAGGTCTGTGAGCAGGGCGCACGCTTGGCCGGGCCAGGGGAATTCACGCTTCGAGCGTTCTTGGCAGGCAGGCTCGACCTCACGCAGGCGGAAGCCGTGCTGGGGGTGATCGATGCCGACAGCCAGCACGAATTGAACGTCGCCTTGGCTCAACTCGCAGGCGGATTGCAGGGCCCTCTCCACGCCATACGCAACGAATTGCTCGATCTGTTGGCACACTTGGAAGCGGGACTGGATTTCGTCGAAGAGGATATCGAATTCATTTCCGTCACCGAACTCGATCGAGCACTCGCTAGGATCGGCGACCAACTGACACGCCTGGCGGCGCAGATGCAAACCCGCGATACAAACGTCGCGGAGTTTCGCGTGGCACTGGTGGGCAAACCGAACGTCGGCAAAAGCAGCCTGCTCAACGCGCTCGCAGGCGAGGAAGCGGCGCTCGTCTCCGAGATCTCGGGCACCACGCGAGATTATGTCTCGCGGCGGCTCGTCCTCGACGGCGTGCCTTGCCTGTTGATCGATACCGCTGGCTTGGATGCCGCGCTCACCCTCATCGATTCGCCTGATGCCTTGGGGCAAGCGCTCGGGAAGGATGTCGCGGCGCAAGCGCATCTGGTGGTGTGGTGCCTCGATGTGAGCTTGGTCGATACTTCGAGCGAACTCGAAGCGATTCCCCGCGAGCGCGTGATTCGCGTCCGCACCAAGATCAATCTCGCCAGCGATACGCCAACCCATGCTACCATCGGCATCAGCAGCCTCACCGGCCAAGGCTTGCCTGAGTTGCGAACGGAAATCGGGGCGCGCTTGCGAGCGCTGGCGTCCACCGACGCGCAAATCGTCACGGGGACGGCGCAGCGTTGTCGAGATAGCGTTCGATTAGCGGCGGAAGCGATCGAACGCGCGCGAGCGATCGCCCAGCAATCGCAAGGGGAGGAACTCGTCGCCGCCGAACTGCGCGGCGCGCTCGACGAACTCGGCCGCGTGACCGGTGCCGTCTACACCGATGACGTCCTTGATCGCATCTTCAGCCGCTTTTGTATCGGCAAGTGATAGCAAAGTACTCATCACGCTCCGCGTGATGCCGCTGGATCTTCTATAGTGCGCGTTACTCGCCTCATCCAATCCCAGCATCTATTGTGTAGCCGTAGCGATGCAACGCTTGGAGAGCATCACGCGGAGCGTGATGAGTACTTGAAGCCTTCACGCTCCGCGTGATGCCGCTGGATCTTCTATAGTGCGCGTCGAAGCGCCTTACACTAACCCGAAGCGTCAGCGAGGAAACCCCCGACAAGCAACTTACACCAACCCGAAGCGTTAGCGAGGAAACCCGGGGCCTCGCTGACGCTTCGGGTTGGTGTGTCAATCGGCATGCTTTTGCGCTACTCCGGAGTCTCTTCCAGATACGTATAGCCGTTGAGGGCTTCTTCATAGAATCGCAAGAATCGCCCTGCTTCGACGTGATCGATTTTCCCCTCGCGGACGGCGATCTCAACAGCGCCTTGCAACTTGCTGATAAGACTCGGCACGTTGTATTCCACATAGTCGAGCACTTCGGCGACGTTATCCCCCTTCACCACTGCTTCCAGTTGCACTTCGCCCGCTTCGTTGAGATCGACGTGTACGGTATTGGTGTCGCCGAACAGGTTGTGCAAGTCGCCGAGGATTTCCTGATACGCACCGATGAGAAACGCGCCGAGCATGTAAGGCGTGCCATCATAGGCGTGTAGCTGCAACGTTCGTTTCACATCGCGGCGATCGATGAATTGATCGATCTTGCCATCGCTATCGCAGGTGATATCGCCCAGCACGGCATGCCGCGTGGGGCGTTCGTTCAAACGGTGGATCGGCATCACGGGGAAAAGCTGCTTGATCGCCCAGCTGTCAGGCATCGATTGGAACAGACTGAAATTGCAGAAATAGGTGTCGGACATGAGGTTTTTAAGTCCCTCGAGTTCCTCCGGCACGAATTCCAACTGATCGAACAGCCGCACGATCTTGCGGCAGATCGCCCAGTACATATTCTCGGCAATGCTACGTTGATCGAGATTCAAGTAGCCTGCGCAAAACATGTTGATGACCATATCGAGCGCTTGCTGCGCGTCGTGATAGGCTTCCAACACGTTGCGCACGGTGATGTTCTTATAAGTATCGAACAAATCGCGGAGCGGTTGTTCGGCATCTTCCGGCAATTGTTCCGGCGTTTCGCCATTGCCTTGGCCCGACACCCCGAGCACGCCGAAGATGAGCGCACTGTGATAGGCGACCACGGCGCGACCACTCTCGCTGATGATGTTCGGATGCGGCACGCCAGCGTCGTCGCACGTCGATTGGATGTGGTACACCACGTCGTTGGCGTATTCCTGCAACGTGTAGTTCACGCTCGATTCGAAGTTCGTTTGCGAGCCATCGTAATCGACGCCGAGTCCGCCGCCCACATCGAGGTATTCCAAGCCACCGCCGCGCTTCACCAGATCGGCGTAAGTACGGGCGGCTTCAATCAGCGCGCCTTTGATGTGGCGAATGTTCGTGATCTGGCTGCCGAGATGGAAGTGCAGCAGCTTGAAGCAATCGGCCATGCC
>JBGSHH010000986.1:0-3433 GCA_041752355.1 Pirellulaceae bacterium
AAACGCTGGAAGCGATCGATCACCTGACGTATAAGCTCGATCCTAGCATGTGTGTCATCGCCGACGCTAAACAACCGGTCGCCATCGCGGGCGTGATGGGTGGCGCAGCGACAGAAATCACCAGCAGCACGACCGACGTGCTGATCGAATCGGCGGAGTTCATGCCGCTGGCGGTCCGCGGCACGTCGCGCAAACTCAACTTGCGGAGTGATTCATCGTATCGCTTCGAGCGCGGTGTCGATCCGGAAGGGGTCGATTGGGCGAGTCGGCGCTGCTGCGAATTGATTCTGCAAATCGCTGGCGGCGAGTTATGTGATGGTGTGATCGATGTGGGACGCGGCATTCCGGCGCGCGAACCGGTGGTGCTGCGCTTGGCGCAACTCAAGCGCATGCTCGGCATCGAAGTTCCAGCCGCCGAAGTGAAACGCATTTTGCTGGCACTGGGGATGCAAGAAGAGCCGATCGTTGTCCCCGCCAAGGGCACACCGGCACCGGTCGTCGCCACGGATAAGCTCACCGTCACGCCTCCGAGCTGGCGACGCGATTTGACGCGCGAGATCGATCTGATTGAAGAGGTCGCCCGCATTCATGGCTACGACAAGATTCCCGAAGACGCGCGTGTGCCGATGACCTCGTCGCATCGCACCGACTTCGAGCGCGTGCTGGATAAAGTTCGTCGCGCGATGAACGCTGCCGGATTCGACGAAGCGATGACGACCAGCGTTGTTCCCACTGCCTGGTCGGAAGCTTTCAGTCCTTGGACAAGTGAAGCGGCGCTGTTGACGAGCACGCCGATGTTGGAAGGTGCCGATCGCGTTCGCCGTAGCGTCGTCCCCAGCTTGCTCGCCGCGCGGCAGCACAACGAAGCGCTCGCGAACGAAACGATCGAACTCTTCGAAACGGCGAAGATCTATCTGGCGCAAGCCAGCGGTTTGCCGCGCGAGCAGTGGACACTCATGCTCACCACCGGCGGCGATTACTATCGAGCCAAAGGTGTGGTCGAGCAATTGCTCGGCATACTCGGCATTCGTTTGTCGCTGCTGGCTGAACCGTTCAGCGATAGGCTGATCGAGGGCGACAAGGGGGCGAAGCTCTTGCTCGGGGAAGAAACGCTCGGTTACCTGGGCGAACTGTCCGCCGCAGGCAAGAAGCAATTCAGTTTACGCGGCGCGAGTACGTTCGCCGAAATCGATTTGGGCCTGCTCCGCAAGTTCGCGAAGCTGGTGCCGCAGCACGCACTGTTGAGCAAGTTCCCACCGATGTCGCGCGACTTAAACCTGATTGTTGATGAAGCGATTCGCTGGTCCGATTTGGCGACGACGGTGAAGTCCTCGGCGGGACCGCTGTTGGAGACGTTGAGCTATCAAGAGACCTACCGCGACGCCAACAAAGATGGCGCGAACAAGAAGCGCTTGCTCTTCTCGTTCTCGCTCCGTTCACCGGAACGAACGCTGACTGGCGAGGAAGCGGATGCCGTGCGCGACGCCGTCGTGGCCGCCTGTCGCGAACAGCATCAGGCCGTGCTGCTGGGTTAGCGACGATTGCTTGTCGATAGGCGGCGCGCTACAACTATCAGCAGCCCAGGCGAGCTTTCTGGAAAGCACCGCTGGGTACCTTCTTGAGAACGAGAGTTCCATGTTCAAGCGCCAAGAACGCGAACGCTTACGCCAACAAGAACAAGGGCTGGCGCGCTGGCGATTGTGGGGGCCTTACCTTTCCGAGCGACAATGGGGAACGGTGCGCGAGGACTACAGCGCTGGTGGCGATGCTTGGGATTTTTTCCCCTTCGAACATGCCGCGCAGCGCGCCTATCGTTGGGGCGAGGATGGATTGGGGGGCGTGAGCGATGATCACTCGCACTTGTGCGTCGCGCTGGCTTTATGGAATGGCCACGATCCGATTCTCAAGGAACGGCTCTACGGTCTGACCAACGAGCAAGGCAATCATGGTGAGGATGTCAAGGAAATCTATTATTACCTCGACGCCACGCCGACTCACTCGTACTTGAAGATGCTCTACAAGTATCCGCAAGCGGAGTTTCCCTATCAACGCTTGCGCGAGGAGAATAAACGACGCGGTCGCGAGCAACCGGAGTTCGAATTGCTCGACAGCGGCGTCTTCGCCGACGATCGTTACTTCGATGTCTTTATCGAATATGCCAAGGCGGGGCCGCACGACATGCTGATGCGCGTGACGGCGCACAATCGCGGGCCCGAGCCGGCACTGCTGCACCTCTTACCGCAGGTTTGGTTTCGCAATACGTGGTCGTGGGATGCCGATATCCAACGCCCGCTGCTGCACGGTTGCGACGACACCATCGAAGCGCATCATCCCACGCTCGGCAGCTATACGTTCTATTGTGATCAGCCGCAGGAACTGCTTTTCACCGAGAACGAAACGAACTCCGTCAAGTTGTTCGGCGTGAATGATGGCGCGGAGTTTTGCAAAGACGCCTTCGCCGATTATCTCATCGGTGGCCAGAAGTCCGCGATCAATCCCAAACTCACCGGCACCAAAGCCGGCGTGCACTATTCGCGCGTGATTGCTCCCGGAGAAAGCACGCAGATCCGCCTGCGCTGGACGAACAATCCCAACGCCAGGCCTTGGAGTGATTTCGATCAAGTCTTCGCGCAGCGCATTCAAGAAGCCGACGATTTCTACGGCGACTATCAAAACTTCGTTCCCGATGCAGATGCGCAATTAGTGCAACGCCAGGCCTTCGCAGGCATGATTTGGAGCAAGCAATACTATCACTACGACGTGCGCGAATGGCTCAAAGGTGATCCCGGGCAACCTCCGCCACCACCTGAGCGCGCCGAAGGGCGCAACAAAGATTGGCTGCATTTAAACAACGCCGATGTCATCAGCATGCCGGACAAGTGGGAGTATCCCTGGTATGCGGCGTGGGACACCGCTTTTCATTGCCTGCCACTGGCGATGATCGATCCTGAGTTCGCCAAGGATCAACTCGTGCTGATGACGCGCGAATGGTACATGCACCCCAACGGGCAAATGCCTGCGTATGAATGGAAGTTCGACGACGTGAATCCGCCGGTGCATGGCTGGGCGGCGTGGCGCGTGTTCCAAATCGATCGCAAGCTGCGCGGCGACTGCGGTGATATTCCGTTTTTGGAGCGCGTCTTTCACAAGCTACTGCTCAACTTCACCTGGTGGGTCAATCGCAAAGACGCCGATGGTCGCAATATCTTCCAAGGTGGCTTCCTGGGGCTCGATAACATCGGCCTCTTTGACCGCAGCCAGCCCTTGCCGACGGGCGGCTATATCAACCAGGCCGACGGCACGAGTTGGATGGCGATGTTTTCGCTCAACCTGATGCGAATTGCGCTGGAACTCGCGCTACACAACCCGGTGTACGAGGACATCGCGTCGAAGTTCTTCGAGCATTTTCTGGCGATCGCCGAAGCGATGACGC
>JBGSHH010000987.1:0-6909 GCA_041752355.1 Pirellulaceae bacterium
GTTCCGTTCCCGCGAAGCCCGTGGCTGGCGTGTAAACCAGGCCCGTGCCGGCAGCGTTCGGCACCAAGGTACCGCCTTGCGAGACGATGGCAGTTGGATTGCCGAAGAGACTGAGCGTTCCGGCACCGGCGATGTCGTTCACGAAGATCTGCGTGGCCAGATTAAACGTCGTGGAGACATTTTGGGGCACGTTCAGGAACAAATCGTCAACCGCCGTCGGCGTGATCTTGATATTGATCGTGACCGTCGCCGTGGCTTGATTGCCAGCGGGATCTTCCACGGTATAGGTGAAGGTATCGGTCGCGGCATTGCCCGAAGGCGTGTAGTTCAGACTACGTCCATCCGCGGCAATGGTCACCGTGCCGTTGATGGTACCCGGCGGCGATATGGGATCGAAGCCCACGATGGTTAGATCACCGCTGGAGCTGGCAATATCGTTCGCCAGGACATCGAGGTTCACCGTCGTTCCGGCAGCAACGATGTCGAATTCATCGTCTTCGGCCGTCGGCGTGGGACCGACGATCATCACGGCATGATCTTCGACTTCTCCGGCAATCGAGCTTCCCGTGGGGCCGATACCATGTTCGTAACCGTAACGGAAGCGAGCGTAGGTCAGACCGGGCTTTGCGGTCGCAGGCACGAGGAAGCTGATCTCGTAGGCACCGCCAGGCAGTTGGCGATCGAGAATGATGCGATCGCTGGCATCGTTCCAGGCATTCGTGCCATTGAAATCGATGAAACCTTGCAGCAAACCGGGGAAACGTCCGCCCGTGCTAATGGTGACGCGCACGGTCGCGACTTGACCCGGCACCAGCGGCGTCATCCATTCAATGCCGTCTTCGTCATCGAGCGAGTTGTTGTCGTCGCCAACAGCGCCATCGGTAGGCTGACCATCCCCTTCGCCATCGCGGAAGGCACCCAGGCCAAAGTTGTTGACCACCACATGGCGTGCGCCGTTTTGAGCGAGTGTGGTGGGATAGGGCGCGGGAGCATCGCCGAAATCGGGACCAACGGATGCGACCTGATCGGCCAGGAAGAAGGCGTCGATCGTGCCCACACCTGGTGCCACCGTCACGGAGATCGCACCGGGAATGTTGCCGTTGGCGCCTGGAATGATTTCGACATATCCAGCTGGCAACGCCATGCGAACGCTGTAGGTGCCAGGGCGAATACCGAGTAGGCCAAAGGTACCATCAGCACCTGTGACGACGGCGTTTTCACCCAGACCGATCTTGCCATCATTGTCGCGATCGACCCACACAATGACGCCACCCAATCCGGGCTCGCCAGGATCGATCGCGCCGTTGTGATTGATATCGAGGTAAACCTTGCCACCGACCGAACCATCACGCAACGAATCGCCGAAGTTCACGCCGCCAATTGCGCCGGCAGGTTGCAGCGACACGATTTGCGCCGCATTGTTGCTGGGGAAGGTCTGATAGTATCCGCCGGGGACGACTTGGCGCACCGAGAATTGACCGGGGGTCACGTTGGTGATGGTGTATGCGCCGGTACCAGGAGCGCTCGTGGCGTTAGGTTCGGTGGGATCAAAAGCGCCGTTGTTGTTGTAGTCAACATAGACAACGACCGTTCCCAGTCCCGGCTCGCCCAGTTCCAAGCGGCCACTGCGGTTGAGATCTTCAAACACCACGCCAGAAATCGAACCGGGCGTGGGGAAGTTACCAAAGTTTTGGTTGGGAATCACTTGACCAGCCGTGGCCAGCACGACGGCGTAGCTGCCACCAGCGGGATCCGTCAGCGTCCAATTCGCTTGGGGAACTTCGCGAATGGTATAACTTCCCAACGCGAGTTGCAACGTATAGCCACCACCAACACCCGAAACGGTATTTGGTTCAAAGGCGTCGAGCGCACCATTGCCATTGATGTCGGCATACACGCGCCAGCCCTGCAGGCCATTATCTTCGGGATCGCGCGTGCCATCGGCATCGCGATCGTGATAGACAACACCCAACACGTTACCCAACACCGGGCTCGGCGTCACCGGAGGATCAGGATCACCGATGGGTGGATTGCCCCACTGCGTTTCCGTGACGTAGACGAGCGGATTGGCACCGCCACGCAAGATGTAGAAATTCTTAAGCGCCGTGGCCCAGTCATTGGGGGACGTGTTATCGACCGCATTGTTGCTATCGATATCGGACGTGGTGGGAATGATATCATCCGCCAGCGCCGTACCATTGAGAATCTTATCGACGAGCACGCCATTGGGAGGCAAATTCGGTTGGTTCTTGCAAGGATTGGCTGTCGTGCAAGCGGTGCCGAGATTGGTGCGAACGGCTCCGCGCCCCAAGCCCACTTCCCAACGATCGGTTGGCAGGACGCCGACATCATCGCGACGAACTTCCAAATACGTTGGATCGTTCTTGTTGGAGTTGGTGGCGACATTCGTCATCCACACACGTTCGGGTTGCCCTTGCTGAATCTGACGCGAACCAGCGCCATCATTCAGGAAGCTTCCGTTCTGGAATAGCAAGTCACCATCGAGGTAGCGCCAGACCTGCATGTCCAAGTCCGCGCCGGTTAAGTTCTCGAACGAATACGATTGACGCAAGGTCACGCCGATCGGAGCCGTGCCTGCCAAGAAGACGGGAATGACCTGCTGTGTCAACGTGATCCGGATTTGAGCGCCGGCGCCATTTGCCCCCGCCGTCGACGGATAATAGAACACGCTGTTGAGCGTTGTCAGGCTTTGCGTGTTCCCAACAAATCGACCATTCGTGCTACCCGATGAATTAGCGTTGGTGGGCGGCGGACTATCGGCGATGGTTCCGGCGGTGAGAAACTCCACCGGATCGGTGCCGACCTGAATCGCCAGACCGGATTCAAAAACGGTACCCGCCGACGACAATACACCGATTGGATCATAGAACGCGTCGTTGACTTCGCGCGGTCCTTGCGGATTGAGTGGAAATGCCACATCGAGATCGCCTGAGCGGCCAAAGGCACCGTACTCATTCACCCAGACCTGCAAATGGCCTTCGCCTGTTCCCGAGGAGAGCTGTGCTAACAATTCGCGCTTTTCCAACTTCTCCAATTGAGCGCGGCGACCACGCGGGGCTTTGCGTTTGCGGCCGGAAGTGGGCAAGTTTGCGGATGTGTCGTGCAAACTACGGTATTGGCGAATCATCGCGTCGTCCTCGTGCAGCGCAGGCGGAATGTCTGGGCCGTGTCGTTAAATCAAAATGGGTTAGCTGCGAGATATACGCAGACTAGCACCATCATAATTACTGACATTCGGTCTTGCACAGACTTGACACACGCGCCGCAATAAAAAAAGAGTGATCTCGGTCTCTGTTCCGCGGTCACCCCACCGCCACGCGAGTACGTCTGCCCTGGATAGACGTATCTCGTTGGATAATAGCAATTTAGCGGGGCTAGGGTGCGATTATAAACGCCCTAGACTTGATGTCAACTTTTTTGCAATTAACGATTGATCCGCGCAGAACGCATATACCACCTACCTACTGGTATAAATCTGACGGGCAGGGCAACGTGAATTGTCACCAATGTCTACCGATTTCGTGGCAATCCGTGTTTGCCACAAGACTTAGCGCCGTTTCACGCTAGCATCGCCTGGACCTCAAAACCCACCGCACAGGTGGCCAAAGAACTTCGCTCCAGGCGCAAAAAAAGGGGCAAGTCGCGAAGACTCACCCCTTACCTCGGATCGCTGTTCCCTAGCTCAATCCGTTACCACATGTATTCGAGGCCCGCTGTAAAACCGTGATAGAACACATCGCCATCGCTAACAATCGTCGCGGTACGCGGTGGATTGGTGAAGGCTGGCACGAGGAATGGCGGGGTGGAGTTGAAGTTCTCGGGAGCCAAAGCCACGCCGCTGACATAGAGGAACTGGTAGCCGCCGCGGAAAGTCCACGATTGGCTCAGTCGCCAGTTGGCCATCATGCCCAGTTCGCCGATGAAGGCGACGTCCTTGTCTTCCACGTTTTCTTCCAAGGGAGGATCAAGCGTGGTCGCCAGGATTTGCGTGTGCTGCCGCGATTGATTGCCATAGATACCAACCTTGCCTTCGGTTCCGATCGAGAAACCAGGAATCACGCAGGCCCAAACATCGCCACCAATTTGAAAGCCAACCAGTTGGTTGGATGTGCCCACGAAGTAGTTCATGGCACCGTTATTGAGCGGAGCGGAGGTATTGAAGAGGAACTGTTCGTTGAGTTCAAAGTAACGGACACCTGCCAACCACGAGCCTTGCAGTTTGCAGCCGTAACCTTGCCAACGTTGACGATAGTTCAACTCAAAGTTGTCAAAGCTGGACGAATAAGCAATGCTCGCGAAAGCGGCCTGATCGGTTTCGGTGAAGCCTTGTCCCGCCAGCGGAAAGGTACCGAAGTCGCTGAACACCGAGAACAAACCGTTGTTGGGGTCGCTCACAGAAGCAGAAGTATTCCAGTTGAATTGACCCAGGTAGGTGAATTCCAGGTTGCTTCCCGCGGCGAGTTGCGTGGTGACGGTGGCCCGAAAGCCGCCCGTGTTATCGAAATCGAGATCGTTCGTGCTCAAGACGATCGGTCCCAGCGGTGTGGAGGACATGAAGTCCTGTTGGCTACCGACATCGTCGCGTTGGTAATTCACATATTCTGCATGCACGTCGAACCAGTGCGGCGCACAGCAACCACCGTCATCGTAAGGCAGGAAGCATTTGATTAAGCGAAGGATGCCGGACGGGCGACCACAACCACCGTTGCAGCCGGCGTCGCCACAGCTATCGCAGCCGTAGCCATAGCCTTCGCCCCCTTCATAGCCATAGCCTTGTTCACCACCGTAGCCCGGCATGGGGCCGCCCATTTGACCCGGCATCGGGCCGGCCATTTGGCCTGGCATGGGGCCGCCTGGCATAGGACCCATCGGTCCCATCGGCGCGCCACCGCCCATAGCGGGATTCATGTAGCCCACCGGCGCGACGCCATACATTGGCGGCGCGTAAGGGTTGGGCATGCCGGGGGCAGCCATCGGACCATAAGGGGTGGGGAGCATGCCTGGCGGAACTTGTCCGTAGGCTCGAGGAGTCACGAGGGTGATCCCCGTGATCATCAATGTCACCATCCACGCCATACGCATGTTCATGGAAAATTCTCCGCGGCACGTTGGGCCGAGTCGTCGCGTCGCGTTCTACGCCAGTGATAAGTTGATAGGAGCCAAGCCGCCATGTTGACCACGAGGGGCCGCGAGAGCGGTCGACGACGCTACATTCGTCAAAGCAAGTACAGCCTTGTTGTCCGGTGAAGGTTATCGACCCGGCACGCTGCGTAGAATCACTACGATCGGCACGGCCCGAAAAGTCGCCTCAAAGGTAAAAGTCGGCTATCCCAGCAAAGTCCTTCAGGATTTCCGCCTAGCGAGCGCTCGGAATTTATGGGAAGCGGCAAGTGACGGCGTTGATAGCTGGCAAGAGAGGGGCTAAATCCTAAGTCCTAAGCACCCAAACCGTTCCCCGACCCCCCATTCCCACTTCTTCCCCACATGCTTGCTATCTCCCTACTTGATAGCGACAATACAAAAGTGCGAAGTCATGCCCTCAGCCGACTCCGCGATACCTCTTTTCCAGCAAGGAATGGCGGCAATGCCCAAGCCAGCGGCGGTGAGTGATTTGGAAAAGTTTCTGTCGCTGCTCGAAAAGAGCGGATTACCAGTGGCCGATGATCTGCCTCGCCTGCGGGAAGTGGCGGCGGGCCATGAGGATCCTAAAGCGCTGGCGCGATATCTCGTCAAACAGAATCAACTGACGAAGTGGCAGGCGGTGCAATTGCTTTCAGGCTGGAACGTCTTTCGCCTGGGCAAATACCGCTTGCTTAGCCAGTTGGGCTCCGGCGAACATGGTCGCACGTTCTTGGCGGAACATGCGCAACTCGATCGCAAAGTGCTCATTCGGACGCTCCCGCGCCGCGCCGCCGAACAACCCGCGCTGCTGAAGCGATTCCTGAGTGACGCGCAAACCGCTTCCTCACTCGACCATCGCAACATCGTTCATCTTTACGATGTCAACAGCGAAGGGGAGCGATATTACCTCGTGATGGAGTATGTTGAGGGGCATGACTTGTTTGAAACCGTCGCCGCCGACGGGCCACTCTCCGCCAACCAAGCAGCCGACTTCATCCGACAAGCCGCGGAAGGACTCGCCTACGCGCACGAGAAAAAAGTGTTGCATCGGGAACTCTCGCCCGCGAAGTTGTTGGTCGATAACCAGGGCGTGGTGAAGGTTCTGGAAATGGGGATTCCCGGTCTCGACGAGCCGAGCGAAACCGCCAGCACCGATTTGACAGGCGGTGCGACCAATGCCGCGGCGTATCTCGCTCCGGAACAGTGTCAAGCCAATCCCGTTGCGACGCAGCAAAGCGACATCTATTCCCTCGGTGCCACGCTCTACTACCTGCTCTCTGGCAAGTCGCCCTTGGCCCCCGCCGGCAGCGCTAAGCCGCAGGATCTGTTACAGCTTCGCAGCGATTTGCCGGCGTCGCTGGTCGCGATTGTCCAACAGATGATGGCGGCCGATCCAGCAGACCGACTAGCGACCGCAGGCGACGTGAAATCCGCGCTGGAAGCCTGGCAAAGTGAACAGCGTCCCGCCGCGCCGCCCGTTAAACGCAAGCCGGCCAGCGAAGCCGTCAAACCGGAAGAGCCGGTTGCGAAACCAGCGCCTCCTAAGAACAAGCTCAAGACCGCCGCACCCTTGGATATTCCGAGCTTCGGCGATCCTGCCGTCGCGGAAATACCCAGCAGCGAAATCCCCAACTTCGGCGCTCCCGGCCCTGGGAAGAAGAAGAAAGGGACGTCCACGAAAACACCCGCCAAGACCCCGAAGGCGCAACCAGAGCAGGGCGAGCCAATTGCCAAAGCTGGTCTGCCACTACCCTTAATTTTGGGCGT
>JBGSHH010000988.1:0-3930 GCA_041752355.1 Pirellulaceae bacterium
ACGCTGTCGGCCAATGCACTGGTGTCGATGCTGCTGGCGGTGGAAGTGGGCGCGCGACTGTTTCGCCCCGGCTATAGCGGGCTCCAAGGCCTGGTACCGTCGAAACGGCAAGCGAAGCGCGGCTATCTCGATCGAGCCCTACGGATGCTCACTGCCTGGCTACCGCAACATACGAGCACTCTGCTGGTGAAGGACTTCCAAGTCGTACGCCGCGATCCGGTGCAATGGACGCAATTCGCCATTTTCTTCGGCTTGTTGTCGCTCTACTTTCTCAACATCCGTCGCTTCAACTATGGCGAGCCGATGGGGCGTTGGTTAACGATGGTCGGCTTTATGAACCTCGGCGTGGTAGGTTTGATTTTGTCGACATTTACCACGCGTTTCATCTTCCCTCTCATTAGCCTGGAAGGGCGTCGGTTTTGGATTCTCGGCACCGCCCCAATCGAACGCCGCACGATCTTGTGGGCGAAGTTCTTGTTCGCCGCGCTCGGCTCCATCGTGCCTTGCAGTTCGCTGATCTTGCTCAGCGATGTGATGTTGCGGGTATTCGAGCGCACACCCATCGTCGGTGTGATCCATCAAGTGACTTGCCTGGCGCTCTGCCTCGGCTTAAGCGCCATGGCGGTGGGCTTGGGGGCCCGCTTGCCTAATCTGCGGGAGCCGTCGCCATCGAAGATTGCGGCTGGCTTTGGTGGCACGCTCAACCTCATCCTCAACATGTTTTTCATCGTCGGCGTCACGCTAGCCACCGCCATTCCCTGTTACTACTGGGAACATGCCACGCCTTCGGGTTGGACACCCACCGCCGCTAGTGGTTGGTACTGGCGCTGGTTTGGACTGGGAACTCCAGGATCACTGGGTATGGGGGTCGCGTTGACATTGCTGCTGGGGCTGATCTTCACCTATGTCCCCTTGAAGATCGGCATGCGCGCGTTCGAGAAGCTGGAGCCTTAGTCGGCGAGGCGCGTGTTACGCAGCCTGCTCCGCTACTTATTCCGCCAGAGCATGTGGTCGGCAATGTTCAATTTGCGTTGCACGTCGGCGATTTCCAGGCGGAAGCGCTTGGCGTCTTCGGGATAGCCTGCGGTCGGCTTGAGATTGGGAATCCGCTGCTGCCAAAAGTTATTGAACGCCAGCATGGCCAATTCGCGCAGATACTTGCACGACATCGACGCCAGCGCCGCAGGCAGAAAGCCTTCCCCCTTGGCGACAAAGCGAAACTCGACGCGACGCTCCGGCGGGCCGAACCGATAGACACTCTTGTCGCGTCCTTCGGTCACCACTTGCACGATGTCATCGGGAAAGAAGTGCTGCAACAGCGCCGCATAACGATTGCGGCCACCGTGCTTGTCGCAACTTACCAGCAGCGGTTCGCTCAGCTCATGTTCGGCGATCAGATCGCGAACCAGCGCCAGC
The DNA here is from genome assembly GCA_041752355.1 of Pirellulaceae bacterium. Classification (GTDB taxonomy): domain Bacteria; phylum Planctomycetota; class Planctomycetia; order Pirellulales; family Pirellulaceae; genus JAEZGD01. The sequence continues at coordinate 1,417 of JBGSHH010000988.1, forward strand.
GTCGTATGCGATAGCAAAGTACTTTTATTATCGAGCTGCGCGCATTGCTCGTTGAACTGGGCTGGAAACACCGGTCGCGCCGTCACCGCTAATAGATCGATTCTCTGCAAAGCCAGTCCCGCCGCCAGACCCGCCGCGCGCTCTTCGATCTGTTCGAGCTCCACACCTTGCGGCGTGTTCAGCTCAAAGCCATTCTGCCATGGCTCCGCCGCCAAGTACTGGGCCGCTGCGGGTGCGAGCGATTCCCAAACTTGCGCCGCCGCCTGGTACGGGCGGCGCAGTGCATGCAGGCAAGTCAGCAAGCCGAGTTCCAATTGCGCCCAACTATCCCGCGCTGCGTATAACACTTTGGAATCGGCGATCGGCACGCGGGGATCGTCCGCTTTTACACACGCGGCTACGACATAATCGGAGAGCAGTTCGTAGAGATCGGCTTCGCGGTGCACATCCGGCACACGCCACAGCGAAGCGCTCACCACAAGCGGACCCAGATTGGGACCATAGCCAGCTTCATCGGTGCCGATCAGAATCATGGCGTTGGTTACAAGGGTGGAAAGTTTGGATTACAATCGCGGCACGATCATCGCACATTTGCTCCACTTTCCGCAACCCACATGAACGCATCCACGCACCATCAGACTCGCAGTTACGACGCCATCATCATCGGTGGGGGACACAATGGGTTGATCGCCGCCGCCTATCTCGCCAAGGCGGGTAAGAGCGTATGCGTGCTCGAGCGTCGCCATGTACTGGGGGGCTGCGCGACGACGGAAGAACTTTGGCCGGGATACAAGATTTCCACCGCCGCTTATGTGATTAGCTTGCTGCGACCAGAAATCATTCGCGAATTGGGACTGGCGCAACATGGTTTGGAGATCCTGCCCCGCGATCCTTCTTCGTTCACGCCACTCCTGGATGGGCGATATTTGCTGCTTTCTGCCGACGAACGGGCGTCGTGTCGCGAGATCGCCAAGTTCAGCGAACAGGATGCCGAAGCCTATTCCCGCTACAACGCTTTCTTAGGGCGCGTGGCGGCGGCCCTCGAGCCGACGCTGGGAAAAACCGCGCCGGATCCTCTGCCGCTATCGAAAGAATGGCGCAAAGTTAGCGTCGCCAAACGCCTGCGAGATACTGGCAAGTTACTGGAACTTTATCAGGCGTTTACGTCGCTGGGGGATGAGATGCCAGCGGCAATTGAATTGCTGACAGGTGCCGCGCGGCCCATCTTGGAACGCTGGTTTCAATCCGAGGTGTTGCGCGCCACGCTCGCTACTGATGCGGTGATTGGCGCGCATGCTTCCCCCTCGTATCCCGGCACAGGCTATGTGCTGTTGCATCACGTGATGGGCGAGGTCGGCGGCGCGCGTGGTGTCTGGGGTTACGTACGCGGGGGCATGGGCGGCCTGGCCAGTGCGTTAGAAAGTGTCTGCCAAAGCCTGCCGGTCGATATTCGTCGCGAGTCGCCGGTCAAGAAGATTCTGACCCTCGCTGGTCACGCTCGGGGCGTGCAGTTGATGGATGATACGGTGATCGAAGCGCCGATAGTGGCGTCGAGCGTCGATGCGCATCACACCTTCGAATGCTTCCTGGAGCCCGGTGAACTGCCCGATGACTTTCGTCGCGCTGTGGCGCAGATCGATTATTCCTCATCCTCGGCGAAGATCAACTTGGCCTTATCCGAATTACCCAAGTTCCTCGCCGGTCCTAGTGATAACTCACACTTGCGCGGCACGATCCACCTCACGCCGACGCTCGATTTTCTGGAGCGCGCCTTTGACGATGCCAAGTATGGGTGGCCGAGTCGCGAACCAGTCCTAGAGATCACGATTCCTTCCACTGTCGATGACACGCTCGCCCCGCCTGGCAAGCACGTGATGTCGATGTTTGTGCAGCATGCGCCGTATAAACTCGCGAAGGGAAGTTGGGACGAGATCAAGGAGGATTTCGCCGATCGGTGCATCGAGCTACTCGCCCGCTATGCTCCCAACGTGCCAGCGGCAATCGAACATCGCCAGGTGCTGAGCCCGCTCGACTTAGAACGAACCTATGGCCTGACCGGCGGCAACATTATGCAAGGAGCGATGCATCTAAATCAATTTTATGCGATGCGTCCCGTCGCAGGCTGGGCCGATCATCACACCCCGATTAACGGCTTGTATCTTTGTGGCGCCGCCAGTCATCCTGGTGGCGGGGTTATGGGTGCCGCTGGCAAAAACGCCGCCATGGAAATCTTGCGTGACTTTGTGTGAGTGAGTGACGCCCATGAAAAGAGAAGACTCCAATCCATTTGCCACGCGCTTCGTTAAACCCGGCGCGATCGAATTCCTGATGCCGGCGGGACAGTCACTGGCAGCGCTCGTGGAGCAACTCCGCGAGCGCGCCTGGCGAGGGCAGATCCTGGGACCACACGGCACCGGCAAATCGACACTGCTGCATTCGCTCGCGCCGCTGCTGGAAGAACAGGGCCGCGTGCTGGCTTGGTACGCGCAAAGCCAAGGGCAGAAACGGTTGGCG
>JBGSHH010000989.1:0-4920 GCA_041752355.1 Pirellulaceae bacterium
TCGCCATTTTGGGCAACGGCTTGGCAGATCGCATGCAGCACGATGGCTGGCTGGAGACGTTGCTACAAAGCCAACTGGTCGATCAGCAAGTGCGATTCCGCAACATGAGCGCCAGCGGCGACCGCCCGAACAGTTATCCTCGCAGTTCCGGCCAGATGTCGATGACCGCCTATCTGCGGAAGGTGAAGCCGAATGTTGTGTTCGCGTTTTTTGGCTACAACGAATCGTACGACGGCCAGCCGGATGACTACAAGAAGCATTTGCTGGATTTCGTGAAGAACACGCGCGGCGCGAAGCCGGACGGCGAGGATTTTCCACGCATCGTCCTGTTCAGTCCGATCGCGCACGAGAACACGCACAATCCCAACGTGCCCAACGGCAACGCTCACAATGTGCGGCTCGCGGCCTACTCGCGCGCGACGGAAGCGGCCGCCAAGGAAGCGGGAGTCGCGTACGTCGATCTGTTTCATCCGTCGCTGGACCTGTTTCAAAAGGCGACGCAGCCGCTCACGATCAACGGCGTGCATCTCTCCGAAGAAGGCAATCGCCAACTTGCGCAAGTGATCGCCCAGGAGTTGTTTGGCAAGCCGGTCAGCACTTCTACTTCGTTGGATTCGTTGCGTCAGGCGGTGCTCGACAAGAATTTGCATTGGTGGAATCGCTATCGCGCCTCGGACGGCAATGATGTCTGGGGCTGGCGCTCGACGTTGAAATTCGTCAACGACCAAACCAACGCCGACGTGCTTCAACCGGAACTGATCATGCTCGACGTGATGACGGCCAACCGCGACGAACTCGTGTGGGCGCGCGCCGCTGGCAAGGCTGGTGCCATGGACGATAGCAATGTGCCGAAACCCATCCCCGTCATCTCGAATGTGGGCGGCGGTAGCAAGAGCTCCAGTGCGGTGAAGGAAGGTACGCTGGAATATATCCGTGGCGACGCAGGCATCAGCCAAATGGCCGTCGCCAAGGGATTTCAGGTGAATCTGTTCGCCGATGAAGCCCGCTTTCCACAACTTGTCAAGCCTGTGCAGTTGCAATTCGACACCAAGGGCCGCTTGTGGGCCGCGACTTGGCCCAGCTATCCCAAGTGGGAGCCGCTCAAGGCCATGAACGACGCGCTCATCATCTTGCATGATGACAACAACGACGGCGTGGCCGATCGCGTGACGGAGTTTGCGAAGGTGCAGAACCCGCTCGGCTTTGAATTCTGGAATGGTGGCGTGATCGTCACGTGTCAATCGGAATTACTGTTCTTAAAGGACACCAACGGCGATGACGTGGCCGATAAACGCATCAGCATTCTTCAGGGGCTCGATTCGTCCGACACGCATCATGGCGCGAATAATCTGATCTATGGTCCCGATGGGGGCATCTACTGGCAGAGCGGTGTCTTCATGGTCCACAACCACGAGCATCCTTGGGGTCCGTCGCTGCAGTCGTCCGCGTCCGCGATGTATCGCTTCGACCCACGCCGCTTTACCATCTCGATGCACGCCCCGAACTCGCCGAATCCGCACGGCATCGCGTTCGACTATTGGGGTTATCAATACGCGACCGACGGCACTGGCGGCCGCGCCTACCAGGTGCGACCCGATGGCAACGGCTTCAAAATGCATGAACTGCTGAAAAAAGAAGTCCGTCCCGTCACGGCGTGCGAAGTCGTCAGCAGCGCGCACTTCCCCGAATCGATGCAGGGAGACTTCTTGATTTGCAACGTCATCGGCTTCCTAGGCATCAAGCACTATCACCTCGACCGCAATCCGGAAACCGGCGCCGTGTGGGGCGTGCCAGCCGGTGACGAATTGACCGTCACCGTCACGAACGCCGATGGCAGTAAGACGGTGGACAAATCACGCGGCCTGCTGATGAGCGGCGACAAGAACTTCCGGCCTTCGGACGCCATCTTCGCGCCGGATGGTTCACTATACTTCAGCGATTGGCAGAACGTCATCATCGGCCACATGCAGCACAACGTCCGCGATCCCAATCGCGACCATGTGCATGGCCGCATCTATCGTATGACCGCCATCGATCGCCCTTTGCAGAAACCGGTCGCCATCGATGGCCAGCCCATCCCCGCGTTGCTTGAAAACCTGAAGTCGCCTATCGATGGTATTCGTCACCGCACGCGGATTGAGCTAAGCGAACGGGACTCCCAAGAAGTCATTGCTGCCACCAACGAATGGGTCAAACAGTTCGATCCCAACAATAAGGAGCACGCGCATCATCTGCTCGAAGCCCTTTGGCTGCATCAGCAGCACAACGTGAAAAGCCCCGAACTGCTGCAACTGGTTTTAAATTCTCCGGAGCCCCAGGCGAGGATCGCCGCTAAGACGGTGCAGCATTTCGCGGTCAATGTCGAGAAAACTCTACGAGGCGGCATCATCGCTGAAGCGGCGGGACTCGCCTCGCAAAAGTCTGGCATCCTCAGCGACACGCCAGAGCTCACCACGATCCGCATTGCCACTATTCCCGAACGCATGATGTATGACGTGAAGGAGCTCACGGTGAAGCCCGGCAAGAAGGTGAAGCTCACCTTTGCCAATATCGACTTCATGCCGCACAACATCCTGCTCGTCAAACCAGGCAAAGCCGATGAGATCGGACTCAAGGCGGTCGAGCTTGGCGCGCGGGGCTTCGATGTCGGCTTTGTACCTGAAAGCCCCGATATCCTCTGGCACAGCCAACTAGTCGACTACGGCCAGGAGGAAGTCATTGAATTCACCGCTCCGTCGGCGGAGGGTGCGTACCCGTATATCTGCTCGTTCCCCGGCCACCACCGCCTGATGCGTGGCACGCTCTTCGTGACCGACAACCTCCAGGAATTCCTGGTCAAAAATCCTCAAAAGGAAATCAAAGTCACCGAGTGGAAACCGAGCGACTTCGCCGCGGACTTGAAGCGTGTGGGAGAACACCGAAACTTTGCCGAAGGCAAGCTCCTGTTCGCCACGCTCGGCTGCGTGCAATGCCACAAGCTCAACAAGGATGATTCCGCTGGCGGTCTGAGCATCGCCGGTGGCTTGAATCATTCCGTCGGCCCGAATGTTGACGACACCACGAAAAAGCTGAAACGCGACGTCAAAATGTTGTTGCAGGAGATCCTCGAACCCTCGCGTAACATTGAGGAAAAATATCGTCAGGCGATTTTGGAACTTGAAGATGGAAGGTCGCTCATCGGTCTCGTCGCCGCTGAGAATGCGACCACGCTGACGATCCTCTCAGGAACTCCGGCGAAGGCGCAGGAAATCCCCAAGAAATCGATCGACGCGCGTCACACGTCCCCTCTCTCCATCATGCCTAATGGCCTGCTGAACACGCTGGACAAGGAACAAATCCTCGACCTGCTGGCGTACCTACTCGCCAACGGCAATGCCGAAGATGCCGCCTTTAAGCACAAGCATTAACGGCCAAAGCCGACGAATGAAAGCCTTCCACTCTTGAACGCATGGATGCGGCCTATGCTGCATCCCAGGGAGAACCTCATGATATCAACCGCCTCTCTCATTCGCGCCGCGTTGGGCCTGCTGGTGGTGGCTTGCGCCTTCGCTGTCGGCAACACTCACGCTGCCGACGCGCGGCCCAACATCATCCTCGTTATGCCCGACGACGTGGGCTATGGCGACTATGCTTGTCTGGGCAACCCAATTATGCGCACGCCTGCGGTGGATGCGTTTGCGAAGCAGAGCCTGTTGTTCACACAGTTTCATGTGAGCCCGACTTGTTCGCCGTGCCGCGCGGCGCTGATGAGCGGGCGGCATGAGTTCAAAAACGGCGTCACGCACACGATTCTCGAACGGGAGCGGATGTCGCTGAAAACGCACACGCTGCCGCAAATGCTGAAAACGGTCGGTTACACCTCCGGCATTTTCGGCAAATGGCATCTCGGTGATGAAAAGGAGTATCGCCCGGAGAGTCGTGGCTTTGATGAAGTCTATTTTCACGGTGGTGGCGGCATCGGGCAGACCTATCCCGGTTCGTGCGGTGACGCGCCCGGCAACACCAACATCAATCCCGCGTTGTGGCACAACGGCAAATGGGAAAAGACGACTGGCTACTGTACGGATTTATTTTTCACTCAGGCGATCCAGTGGATGGATGCCCAGCGCGAGGCCAAGCAACCCTTCTTCGCCTACATCCCGCTCAATGCCGCGCACGGACCGCACGTGCTGCCGAAGGAATACTATCAACAATATCTGGGCAAACCCGGTGTGAGCGAGGAGACTGCGAAATTCTTTGGGATGATCGAAAACATCGACACCAATTTCGGCGTGCTGCTGAAGAAGCTCGATGAGTGGCAGATTGCGGACAACACGCTAGTGATTTATCTCGGCTCGGACAACGGCGGCACGGCCGGTCGAGGCATCTTCAATGCCGGCATGAAGGGAGGCAAAGCGACGACTTATCAGGGAGGCACGCGAGCGCCCGGCTTCTTCCGCTGGCCCGCCGGTGGCATTCCAGCCGGCGTGGAGTGCGCCGCGCTCAGCGCCCATCTCGATCTCTTCCCGACGCTCGCCGAACTCACCGGCGCGACGCTGTCCCCGGAAGTGCGGCAACAGGTTGAAGGCCGCAGTCTGCTGCCGCTCTTAAAAAACCCAAAATCAGAATGGGCTGATCGCACGCTCGTCCATCATGTGGGACGCTGGGCTCATGGGAAGGCGGCGGAAGCGAAATACGCCAAATCCGCGATTCAGAATTCGCGGTTCACGCTGGTCAACAACGACGAGTTATACGATCTCCAGAGCGATCCCGGCGAATCGAAGAACGTCATCGCCGATCATCCCGAAGTCGTCGCCAAACTCCGTGCGGCTTACGATCAGTGGTGGAGTGACGTGCAACCGCTGCTCGTGAATGAGAACGTCACCGACATTCCGAAAATCAACCCGCTGAAGGAACTCTACTGGAAGCAATTCGGCGGCG
>JBGSHH010000990.1:0-6024 GCA_041752355.1 Pirellulaceae bacterium
TTGATATCGAGCGTTTGCTTGCCGATCGGATTGTCGGGGCCGTAATCGAGTTTGTAGCGTAGCGACAGCGACGCGTTGCGGGCGGGACGAGCTTCCACCCAGCAATCGTCGTTGCCGACGCGCGTAATTTCCTCAATCACCAAGCGCGGACGTAGTAAGCTTTGCTCCACGACGCCAGCCGATTCGAGCGCTTCGACAAATGCCAGCGCGGAACCATCCAGCCCGGGAAGTTCCGTGCCATCGACCCAGACTTCGCAGTTGTCGATATGGAGTCCAGCCAGTGCGGCCATGACGTGTTCGACCATTTCGACACTGGTACCGTTTGATACCAGCGTGGTACGGCGGGGCATTTCAATGCGATTCTCGACAATCGCCGGAATGCGTTTTTCGCCGGCTAAATCGCCCCGCACGAATACGATGCCTGTGTTGACAGGCGCGGAGCGAAAGCGGACTTTCACATCGCGCCCGCTCCAGTAACCAAAACCCTCGACCTCGACACTGCGGGCGAGGGTACGCTGAGGACGTAATTGCTGTCTCAAGGGAAGACCATCAAGCAAGGAGAGCGAGAAGAAACAAACATCTAGCGCGATTGCCTGCCCGCGCGGATACGCGCGGAGCAGGCGAACGACGGCGAGGCCGGGGTCGTACTACTGAGGACGGCGAACCGGAAGTGCTGGAGCTGTCGCACCGCGACGATCAGCAACCGGTGGCGTTGGGGGTGGTACGCCCTTGTTGATCTCGGCAATGATGGCATCGGTGATGTTCAAGTTGCGTTGATACACCACGTGACGATTCAAACCCATCATGATCGATTCTGGATTTGAGGGGTCCATCTCTTCCGCATTAAAGCGAATCACCAGTGCGATGCCGTAGCGTTCGGCGAACACTTCGACGATGCCCAGCACTTCTTCATAAGCATGAAAGTGGAGCTTGGCTTCGCGGTCGCGTAAGTCTTTGCGTTCTAGCCCCAGCGTCACGCGGACGTTGCTTTCCAATCGCGCGATTTCTTCCTCGCGCGTCTTGTAGTCGGGTGTGCCAGGCTTGAAGTTCTTCAGCTCCTCGACCATTTTCTGGAGCTTTGTTTGTTCGGTGCGGGTCTTGGCGGCCAGACCCTCGGTGTCCTTGCGAATGTCTTCCAGCGCTTGCTTGAAGCGAATGTTTTGTTTGAAGACTTCTTGCAGGTCGATAACCGCCACACTCGTCCCGGCGGGGCGCGCGGCCGGTTGGCTAACGGGAGCCGCCGGACGAACCGGGGCTTGGGCCAGGGTCGGCACCGCCATCAAACTCAAACACAGACCAGCCAACACAGCGGTCCAACAATTCAGAGTTTTCACGTTCAGCACTCCTTGCTGCATGGTTTAGGTCGAAGCGACCACAGGCGTCACCCTCCGTGGCGCGCCGTAATTGCGATTGGGCGTTGATGGCGACAGCTAGTTTGTGAAAAATGCCGCAGTATCAACCGAGGCGGATTATGCAAAGTCGCCGCCAACGCGTAAAGATCAAAAAGAGAACGTACCAATCACTCGCTTCCGGTTTATCGGCAGAATTGCTACAAATTGCCAACGTTATCGACAAACTTCCGGCCAATAATTCGGCAACGGTGCCAGCAAAGAGACAGGCTCTTGTGTCATAGGGTGACGAAAATCGATGGTCCGCGCATGCAGTGCTATCGCTCGAGCACGCTCGTCTGCGGTGAGCGGTCCAAACGGAACCTCTGAGCCATACAAGGCATCGCCAAGCAAAGGATGCCCGTGCGCGGAAGCTTGCAAGCGAATCTGATGCGTGCGGCCTGTCTCCAGTTCAATCTCCAGCCAGCTAAAGGCATCCGTCTTGGCCAGGGTTTTGTAATGCAGGATCGCGAGTTGCCCCTCGGGATGCTCGCGATCGACCACTTCGCTGCGTGGCTCGCCGGGTACTTTGCGCAAATAGTCCGTCCAAGTGCCACTCGGTTCCGCGGGATGTCTTGCCACCAGCGCCCAATAAACCTTCTTCACCAGGCGATCTTCAAACTGTTCGGAAAGCTTCCTGGCCGCACGGACATGCTTGCAAAACAGCATCACGCCGGAGACAGGGCGATCGAGGCGATGTACCGTGGCCAGATACGCATTACCTGGCTTCTGCTCGCGCTGCTTCAGAAATCGCTTGATCCGCAGTTCCAAACTGTCGATCCCCGGGGGCGATTGCGTCAGCACCCCAGCAGGCTTCATGACCGCGAGCACGGGTCCTTCTTCGTAGAGAATCTCGAAGCCTTCAGGCGACATGCGCGATTCTGCTTTCGGGTAAGAAGAACAGGCCCGGCGATTTGTGCCGGACCTGCCTTGAAAATACACACACGCTGCGTTCGCGGAGCGAACTGCGACCAGACTCTAAATCTTATCCGCTGTTGGCACCACGAACGGCGCGCGATATTCGCGGGTGAGCATCGCATTGGCATCCTCCACGCCGGAACCAGTGAAGGTTTCCGTCTTGGGATCGAGCGTGAGAACGCGGCCAAAACCCATTTCGATCGTGTTCAGATCGACCTTGTTGTCCTTGAGATGCGAAGTGGTGCGCTCCCAAGTTTCTTGCGCGTTATCGGTCGTCTTGAGCGCTTCGAGTTTGCTGGCGGCATCGGCAACGCTGAGCTTCTCACCCAGGCGATACGAAATGTTGCCCAAGTGGCACAGCGCACTGGAAAGATGCCCTTCCTCGATGTCGGCGTTCAAATCCTTGATCTTGCGGCTCCGCACGGCGGAGAGGAAGTTCTTGAAGTGGTCGGCTTCGCCACTAAACTCCTTAATCTTGTTGCCGGACTTGTCGAATGCCGCGCCACTGTGATAGCTGGTCATCACGACGTAGCCTTCGGTCCCCTCAAAGATCACGCCTACTCCGGCGCCTTTGTAGGATGAGGTCTTGAGCCCCCGCACTTCAAATACGAGCGATTTCTTGTCGTCGTAGTTCATGGCTACGATTTGCGTATTGGCAGTATCGCCAGCGTCCTCATAGCCAAACCGACCGCCATAGCTGAGAACCTGTTTGGGCAACGCGTTTTGGTTCAAACCCCAGCGCGCCAGATCCATCTGATGGATACCTTGGTTGCCAAGATCGCCGTTGCCGTAGGGCCACTGCCAGTGCCAATCATAGTGCAGCTGCTTGCGCGTGAGCGGAGCCAGCGGCGCAGGGCCTAGCCAAACATCGTAGTTGATATTGGCTGGTACGGGGTAGTCACCGCGCGGACCGATCGAACCGCGCGGCTTGTAGCAGAGTCCGCGTGCCAGATACACGTCGCCAATCTTGCCGCTTTGGACATATTCCATCGCATCGATCATGCCTGGGTTGGAACGCGACTGGGTGCCGGTCTGGCAAATTTTGTTGTACTTACGGGCGACTTCCACGCAACGTCGGCCTTCGCTGACATTGTGGCTGACTGGCTTCTCGACATATACATCCTTGCCAGCTTGCATGGCCCAAATCGCAGCCAGCGAATGCCAGTGATTGGGGGTGGCGATGCTGACGATATCGATGCGCGGATCTTCAAACGCCTTGCGCATGTCCTCAACAAATTGGGGCTCGCGACCATCTTGGCGCTTGGCGATTTCCTTGGCACGGCCACCGCCGACGTCACGATCGACATCGCAGACGTAGAGAATCTCGGTATTGTTCTTTTGATCGGTAAAGGCACCAATGTGCGAACCGCCCCGACCCTTGACGCCGACCACGGCGACGCCAAGCTTGTCGTTGGGCGATTTGGGGGCTGGTTCGTCGGCGGCAAACAGATGTGTGGAGGAGTGGGTGGCAACCGCAGCGGCGGCGACCAGCATCGATTCTTCGAGAAACTGGCGGCGAGAGCGTTTCGACATGGGAGGGTTCTCCTGGCGGGTAACGGTGGAGGCGGACAACGACGTGCCGCCCAGCCGCGGCGATGTGAGAATGTGAAGCTACTAGGATACCATACGAGGTGCGCGGTTCCAGTCCCGAAACCTATCCGAGTCAGGCGGGAAATCCTTGGGGGGAGGCGAAACTCCGCGCTGTTCCCGGTCTCGTCCAAAGTAGTCTCCCCCGCATTGTCAAGCGCCGCGCCAAGAATTCTGTGCCAGCATTTGCACGCGAATATACAAATAAGTCCTGCCGCTAGCCGCGCTGCGCAGACGCGTTCTATAATCGATACTTAGCGAATATCGTCGCCTCGCATTTGACCGCGGGCGAACTCGTCAGGAGCGCAGGCACCCATGCCAGTCCAAATGCAACTCTCGCGGATCATCATCAGCGAGATTCACGAACATCAAGTGATCTATCTGAAGGAAATTGGCGGTGGCCGTCAATTTCCGATCATGATTGGCATCTTCGAAGCCACGAGCATCGATCGCCGCGTCAAGAACTTTCAGGCACCCCGTCCACTCACACACGACCTGATCGTCAAAGTGGTTGAGGAAATGGGAGGGGAACTCGATAGTGTGGTGATCACGGAATTGCGCGAGCATACCTACTTTGCGCGCTTGCGGATTAAGAAAGATGGCGAGATCATCGAGATCGATTCCCGGCCCTCTGACGCCATCGCTGTCGCGGTGACGTGCGATCCGCAGTTGCCAATCTATGTTTCCGAGGAAGTGCTGGAGGACTCTTCGCACCAAACGTGAAGCGTCGTTGCTAGTAGCTCAGATCGCGACCCAATTGTTCGAGTTCTTCGTCGGTGGGAAACGCTTGCACGAGAAAGCGCTTGGGATAGAGGCCGACTTCCGACATCAAATGGCCCACAATCTTTTCGACTTTGTGCCACGCGGCGGCAGCGACTAGCTTGGGTTCTTCTTCACCAGGGCGACCTCGAAAGAACATCACCCGCTCCGCTTGGGGCAAGAGTGCTTCGACACCGTCGGACCACACGGCGTAGCTAAAGACATTCTCTTCTCCTTCGTCGGGCGATACGGCGGCGAAACTCGCCACGAAGCGATCGATCCCCTGTTGTTCGTAGAGCTTGTCGAGCATGTCCTTTTGCTGGCCATATTCGTGGTAAAGATACTTCAATTCCAGCATGCGGAAGCGATCGAAAAGTTGATGCCCACGCGATGGCAGCCAATCGACCCAGTCATCGCCCACCAGCCGTAGCGCCGAACTACACAAGGGACGCGGATTCTCGACCGCTTGCTCCGATAATGTAATCATCGCTTCGAGGGCGTCGTCGTCATCGGAACCGCCGACGATCAGCATATCGCGCGAAGGGACCATGGCGATGTGTTCCCCTTGCACTTCGAGCGAACGTATAAAGTCGGTGAGTAATACTCGCGAGGCATCGTAACTGTCGCTCACCGCCGAAATATACAAGCCGTCGCCAATCTTGGCGTACTCAAGGCCGACCTCGATCAGGTTTTGACGCGCGATTTCTAACGCTTCGTAATACGATGTCCCCCAAACTTCGAGTTCCTGAGCCGAGATCGAGCGGACTGAACGTGGCAGGTCGTAGACGATGCTCGCCAGCAGGTGACTGCCGACTTCGTACTGCGGCATGTCGATTCCCTTGTCGCCGCCGCGCAAGCGTGCTTGCAGGTTCGTATGTTCGATGCCAGCGCGGGCCCAAATCTTCGGACGCAAATGAGGCTTGATCTCCTCGAAGTTTTCGGGAAGTTCTTCCTGCGGCGAGAGCAACGCCTGCACGGTTTGAGGTAAGTATTTCTTACGATCGGCCGGCGAGAGCGCGCAGAACTCATTGAAGAAGTTCCGCAAATTAATGATGCCTCCACCCTCGCTGCCAGAGGAGATCACCAGTTGGAATTGGTCGGCGTCGTACTTGATCTCACGCTGTTCGCCGAGGCTGCGAAGCTCTGCGGTAAAGAGTTGGGCAAATCTCGCCTCCGTCGGCGGTCCAAATAGCCAATCCAACCAGCCCATGACTCAAGCCTTCCCCGGTGGATGAAAACCATGCTCTAGAAACGAGACGTGACTTCCCAATTGCGAAGGCCATTTTACGCACAACGCGAGCGAACGCCATGCAGTCGAGGGATTGTCGGACAAAGCGGAAGTGGTGATTGGAACTTGACAGTCAACGAAGGG